>JANOUF010000414.1:0-4403 GCA_031416685.1 Bdellovibrionales bacterium | reverse complement strand
CGTACAATGAGTATTGCAATGCAAACTCCGCTGCTGTTTGCCAAGATCGTTGTGAATGCTCGATCAATGGACAAACGCACTCAACCTGCAATCAGCTCTAAGTTCGAATTTTTAAAAAAGATTCTCGAAAGGCCGGAGCTACTCCGGCCTTTTTTATTTGAAAGTCGCGGCGCCTCGGAAACCCCAATTCGCCCATCACCTGGTCGACAGTGGTCGCGCTTTAGACGAATGAACAGAAAGAATTCTAAAGAAACTTTCAGGGTTGAATGACCGCCCGAGCAATCTCAACACTAGCAGCTGATCCGAATACACAAATTTATTGGAGGAAAAGTGAGACATATTTTTTTGGCCGTAACTGCAATTGCAACTTTTGCGACTTCACAAGTGGCACAAGCAACAGCTGGCTGTGAACTTCGCAGCTGCGCAGTAACAGTTACTTCTGATTCAGGAACAACTTCTCGCAAATGCGAAGGCTACTATAGTCAATGTACAGGTGAGGGCGGAATCGGTGTTTATTGGTCCGATTATTCATATGTGCCGAGCCATCAGTCGTGCCCTTACGGCATGAGTGATTCGGGCAAACGCCACATCAACGGCCTTAAGTTGTGCATTGACCCTTTATTGGGCGGCTTGGAAAAACGCGAATCCGATTTAAAGCTTGCTCGCTCACTAGCATTTACCAGCCTTGAACAAGTATTCTCGCCGAAGACAGATGAGTATAAATACTTCGGCTGGGTGTCGACGAGCTCTGCAACTCTAAATCGTAGTCCCAACGCTGGCCGCGCTCAATCGTCGCACGCACGATTAGATATCTGCATGGGCGCAAACGATACTGACTCGGCTATCGCCACAAACAACGCTACAACTTGCTACAACCAGTATTGCGGAACTTCGTACAATGAGTATTGCAATGCAAACTCCGCTGCTGTTTGCCAAGATCGTTGTGAATGCTCGATCAATGGACAAACGCACTCAACCTGCAATCAGCTCTAAATCACTGAGTACAAAGCTGCGCGGTCATTGCGCGCAGCTTAACCTCGTTAAGTTGCTTCGACGTTGGTAGGAACCGAAGCGACTCATGCAGCACAAGACATGCTTGCTGAGGTTTTGAAAGTTTTCGATATCCGCGCATGTTAACCAAAAAACAATGTTGCAGGCCCGCGTGTGACTGCGAGCAGAGGTAGTCATACGTTTCCAGAGATTTAGCATTTGGATCAGGACGAATGACAATAGGCTCGATCACACAATCTTCGTCTTCAAGTTTTTTCTCAATACTTGGCGACAAGATCGGCTCTTTTGCCCGGAGAAAGTAACTGTACTGCCGAAGTTCCATTGCCCATGGATCGATTGCGAAATTAAAGAAGCGTTTTGCCGCTAACGCGAGTTCACGGGATTCGCCTTCAGTTAGCTGAAGTGCCGCTTTTGCTCGGGCCAGCAAAACCGGGAACGACTTTCGCGCTGACTGCGAATCAGGTAACGAAACTTTTTTCCCGTTTCCGAATTCGTAGAGATCAAGTAGCTGCATTCGTTTTGAGTTTCTGCAATCAACTCCGTGACCACCGTCGCCTACAGTTGAGGCGCCACCTTGCGCGAACGAAGCAGTTGAATAGGTGAGCGCTAGAACGACTAAAACCGACTTCATGTTTTCTCCTGATCAAATCGAAAAAGTTGCATCGAAAAACAATAGACCGAGTCAGCCGCTTTTTCGGAGGCGAACTTTTTTAAAAATTTCTGATTGAAGATCTCAAGCTCCTTGCGGGCCTCTTCGAGAGTTTCTTTTCGTAATCCAACGAATGAGGACAAATATTTTCGGTCACTAATTTTTTGTTCTTCGATCGCGGTCTGGGCTTTTTTCAAAACATTAAAATGGAAGTTTCGAATGAGTCGTGACGGCACAGCCGATTCAAATTTTAAATACGGACTATTTTTCTTGTTTCCACCAGCTGCATTTGCGGCAATGACTTTTTGACCGAGTAAAAACGCCTTTGCCTCAGTGAGCTCATTTGAATCAATGCCAAGAATTCTTTTGATTTCATCATCGGGAGCCGGTGGCATTTTTGTTAGTAGTTCAACGAGGCCGAGGTAATACCATTTCGAAAGCAAGCCGCCGTCTTGCTCGTTTTCTACTTTGAAAGCGCGCCCGCCAAAATGTTCTTTCAGTCTGAGAGCTGCGTCGTTTTTGGCTCCAAGAGTTCGCGCACATTCCGCACGGACCAAATCCAAGAAAAAATCTCGCTCGTTTGTTTTAAGCTTTAAGCCACCTGCCATCTTTGCGGCGAGGGACAACGAGATCGCACTGTCAGACGAGAGAATTTCAGAAAGGCGATTATGGCTAACGCCAATATCTTTTGCGAATTGTCGCAGAGAATACGCAGCGTTTTTTTGCTGGCGGATTTCGAAGCAATTTCTGAGAAATTCCCGAAAGCTTCTAAACGAAAAGATATTACTCATGCACGAATGTCAGCATGGGCCTAGACCTTGGGTCAACGGTTACAGGGCCTGGGTTGCTTAATGATTATGCAGCGCAAAGGTTCGCATTTGGAATCTCGGACCACTCCAGCCTTTTTTATTTTAAGCTTATGGTCGGCAGTGGTCGAACTTGCGACCAACGCACAGAAAGAAATCTTAATAAATCAAGCAAGTTGAATGACTCCGTGAGCATCAGCACACTACCACTGAATCAACAACAATCGTTTGGGTGACTGCTCAAACCAGGGGGAAAATGAAAAACTTAATTCTAGTTGCAGCTTTGGCTATGATGTTCGGTGCACAGGGTGCCCAGGCGCAATCTACTGACAACGTAAGCGGCACTGTAGCATCAGACAACAACGCGAACTCACGTACGTTCAGAACCGTAGATACATGCGTTGGAACGGGCGACGAATGGCAAGGTGGCACAACGTGCTTCCCTGAGCCATGTTTTGCAGTAAGCGTTCGCGGAAAAAACCCAGCGTTTAACCAAATTTGCTGCCGTTACGTTTACGTTCCGAAACTTTGTCTTGGTGCAGAGTTGACAGAGAAACAGCAAGAACGGATCGAAACACAAGCCCGAGCTTCAGGAGTTGAACAAGCGTTTGATCCGAATCAAACTATTACTTACTGGGGTTACTACGCTTCTACAAACCGCTCTCCAGGTGTAGGTCGTACCGTGGCAGTGTATGCAAAACTTGACGTGTGCCTCGGCGAAGCTGATGTGACGGCCGCTCTAGCAACTAACAATGCAACTACTTGCTCAAACCAATATTGCGGAACTGCCGCTAACGAATACTGCAACGCTACAGGCAACAATGGTGGGACGACTACAACGGCCGCGGTTTGCAAAGACCGCTGCGAGTGCGCGATCAACGGTGTGACTCACTCAACCTGCAATAATCTCTAGTTCTGTTTATTAAATAAACAAACTATACGAAGGCCGGAGACAAACTCCGGCCTTTTTTATTTTGTCATTCGCGGCGCTGCGAAGGCTCGCCGCCCGCTTAGCCATCAAACCGAGTGTTCGGGAGCGTTCGGAACCTTGACCAAATCATGGAAATTTGTTTAGCGCTTGCTTGAGTAAAGAAAGCTTTGCACCCTGACTCAGTTCGAAACAACAAATCAATTTTTTGGGGGCCAAATGAAGGGATTTTTATTTGCTGCATTGATCGCAGCAACAGTCGGTTTTAGCAATTTCGCACAAGCACAAACGTGCGACCTACGCTCGTGCGCAACACAAGTCACAGGTCAAGACGGCGGCAAAGTCGGTTGGAACTGCGATGACGCCACAATTTGTACGTACGCTGAAATTTGTGCGGGCTGTATTTGCGCGTTAAGAACTACGAGCTGCGGATCCGGTTGGTCGCAGATCGATACCCACATCGATGGTCGTAACGTATGTGCTAAATGGGGTGGCGGTTGCGCTCTCGCAACTGGTGATGTAGCTGCTCAATCGGAACTCATCGAAGCACTTAATGCGAGCGATTCTCTCGAATCAGCATTTACTCCTAGCACAGAACCATTCTTCGGTTACATCACATTGAGCAGCACATCGACAATATTGCGTTCACCAAACGCAGGCCGTGCAACTTCGATCAAAGCTCGTCTTGATATTTGCATGGGTTCAAACGATACGGATGCAGCAATTGCGACGAATAACGCTACAACTTGCTACAATCAGTACTGCGGAACTTCAACTAATGAGTACTGCAATAACAACTCAGCGGTTGTCTGCCAAGATCGTTGCGAATGCGCGATCAATGGTGTAACTCACTCTTCTTGTAATCAGCTTTAAGATTTTTCAGAAAAATTTTGTGCCTAAAGGTCGGCCACGCGCCGACTTTTTGCTTATTTCAAAGTGCAAATACGAGCTGTGAGACGACGAAGTTCGATTTCACTGAGTTGTTCTTCAACAGGTAAAAACCTGAGCG
>JANOUF010000413.1:0-1594 GCA_031416685.1 Bdellovibrionales bacterium | reverse complement strand
GTCGTTCTAGCGCTCACCTATTCAACTGCTTCGTTCGCGCAAGGTGGCGCCTCAACTGTAGGCGACGGTGGTCACGGAGTTGATTGCAGAAACTCAAAACGAATGCAGCTACTTGATCTTTATGAATTTGGAAATGGTAAGAAAGTTTCGTTACCTGATTCGCAGTCAGCGCGAAAGTCGTTCCCGGTTTTGCTGGCCCGAGCAAAGGCCGCACTTCAACTTTCTGAAAATGAATCGGCTGAACTTGCGATTGCCGCAAAACGCTTTTTTAGTTTCGCAATTGACCCTTGGGAAATGGGACTTCGTCAGTATAGCTATTTTCTCCAGGCAAAAGAGCCGATCTTGTTACCAAGCATAGAGAAAATGCTTGAGGATGAAGACTGTACGATCGAGCCGATCATCATTCGCCCGGACCAAAACGCAAAATCCTTGCGTACATACGAATCCCTTTGCTCGATGTCACACGCGGGAATCCGCCACTGTTTTCTGATCAACATGCGCGGCTATCGAAAGCTTTCCAAGCCTCAGCAAGCATGTCTTGTGCTGCACGAGTCACTTCGGTTTTTACCGACGTCGAAGCAACTTAACGAAGTTGAGCTGCGCGCATTGACCGCGCAGCTATGTACTCAGTGAGAGTTTTTGGGACTACACGGCTCAACTAAAGCTGGTTGCAGGTTGAGTGAGTCACACCATTGATCGCGCACTCGCAGCGATCATGGCAGACAGCGCCTGCTCCGCTCCAAGATCCATCCGTCCCAGTAGCTTTGCAGTATTCGTTGTACGAAGCTCCGCAATACTGATTGTAGCAAGTTGTAGCGTTATTTGTTGCAATCGCAGCGTCAGTGTCTAAGTCGCCCACGCAAACATCGAGACGTGCTTTGATAGATGTTGCACGACCCGCATTTGGTGATCGAAGCGCAGTTCCTGCATACCCATAATAGATATCGACAAAGCCTGGTGCAAAAATTTCTTCCATCTCAGCAGAACCTTTAACTGACGTTTCAATTTCTGCGTTGGGGTTTGATCCGCCCGATAGGCAAGCGCCATTATAGTCAACACAGCATCTGAAATTGTAAGTGGTCCAACCTTCGTTAACGTGACCGGATGGACAGAGTAGTCCCGGGCGAACAATTTGGTAGCAACTGCTTCCCGCGATGCGTGAGCACAAGCAGTTGGTGGCGCCGGTGTCCTTACAAACCTTCGCGCTTACGCCCGAATCCGCGGTTATGGTTGTTGTACAGGCCTGCATACAGTCATTATCGTATGCTTGAGCCGCATTCGAAAAAAGAAGCGTCGTTGCTCCGATTAATATTAATAAAAGAACTTTCATAAATCCCCCATGAGAAAATTGAGCATAAATGCCGTTTTAAAAAATCAAACTTAAGCGCCATCTTAAATATTGAGACGCCGACTTCAATGGGTTTTATTTACATGGTTTTCTTTTCCGTGTTTCGTCTAGTTGGCGACCGCTGTCGACCATCGGAGTGACGCGGATAGGATTTTCGAGGCGCCGCGATTCCCAAAAAAAAGGCCGGAGTAGCTCCGGCCTTCACTGCTACTTATTTATTGAGCGAAGATTAGAGCTGATTGCAGC
>JANOUF010000412.1:0-8278 GCA_031416685.1 Bdellovibrionales bacterium | reverse complement strand
CGCTTGTTCAGCTCGACCGCCCTGTCGTGGACAGAGAACCGTTACCGCTCTTGCCTCGCAAAATGTTCGTTGGCCAGTCTCTCGCGATGATTGGCTTTCCGCTCGGTTCGCCGATGAAAGTTTCAACAAATGCAACGGTGCTTTTAAGTAATGAAAAGCGAGAGAGTTTTATTACGAATCTCGACGCCGCCGAAGGAAATAGCGGCAGTCCGGTTTTTGGCGGCCAAGGTGTTGTCGGCATTTTAATTGCTGGAACGCCTTCGCAAACGTTTGTCGATGATAAGAGCGGCTGCAGGCGGATGAATCGTTGTAACAACGACGGGACTAAATGTGACTTGCCCGACTTAGACACTTCGATTTTTCCTGGATTTCAGAGAGTGGGATCGGAAGTTCAAAGGATCAAACCGATTCTCGATTTAATCAGTGAATTCCAAAAGCCACCGGCTGCGACTGAAACTACTCACAATAACTAAGCGTGACGGGCGTCTGCTTGATCCCGCGGACCATAGTCCCTTGACCACATCCATGAAATTCAACTTCTGAATGTGAGCCATCGAGGTTTGCAATCTCAACTGAGCCGCGAACTGGGTGGCAGCAACGAGCTTCATAGCGAAGATTATGAAACCGGTAGGAAGCGGAAGTTTGATTGATATTGTCGTATGCAACGACGACACCGTTATTGACCATTCTGAGACGACGTTCGAGCATTCCAGAAATTTCAACGGGCTCGTCAGTTTGAACCGCGATCGATGTAACGGCTACATTGTTTCGTTTCAAAGTCTTGTTCACGCCACCAATCTCGAGTGACCAGTTGCTTACGGCTTTTCGAGTGAGAACAATTCCTCCCCCGACGGTTTTATCTCGGTAATTCATGGCGTGATCAGTCGTTGTTTGAACGGCACCGCCTCTTAAACTTTGCACTCGCAGAGTATGAGTGCGCAAAACGGTTTCGCCGATATCCAGAGCGCAATTACCACCCTCAAAGGCCAGTCGGACTTGACCAAAGTAGTGGAGTCCAGAAAGTGGTTCACAACCATTATAATAGAGAACTTGGCTCGCTGAACGGCACTCTTGATTGATCGCAAGCGGGCAGTTGTTCATGTGTGGGTTTGGCGAAAGTGAATCCAATGCGCTATCAACAGTCGTCATGGCAGCTTCGAAAAGTGCAAGATCGCGATCAACGAGAACGTTATTTTCTTTTGTAACTGTGCAAGATGACAAGACAAACATTGCACTCAGCAAAAGTGCTTTTCGTCTCGGTCTAGTCGGGGACCTTTGCGCCAAAATGCCGAACCTCTCGCTTCAAGGGAAACTTTCGCGTGCAGTAAACACTGAGTCCGAGCGAAGTGTCAAACGCCCCGACGAAGGTCGCAAGTGTGTGATTTAACATCAAGAAATCGTAGGGGAAAGCCGAGGAACTAGATGGGAAATCTTGTTTTCAACATCAGCTAGAAAGCGGATGGCGTATGGCATTTGATTACGACAAAAACAAAGGCAAACACGATAACGGCCACGAGTGGGTCGCGTTCAGTGACTTGTATCTTTGTCTCTCGACAGTGTTCTTATTTTTATTTGTCGTTGCATCGTTGCGCACGGGAACAACGAGTGTGCAAGCACAGAAAGAAGTACAGAAGCTGACTCGCGAAGCTGAAGAGCTTCGTCAGCAAATCAAAGTTTACAACGGGCTCAGCCAAGATTACGTCGAGAACGACGCATCGACGAGCGAAGCGGAAGAGTACAAGCAACTCATGTCGAAACTTGATTTGCTCCAAGATGAAGCCAACCAGGAAAGCGACGCTTTGAAAAAACAAGCTCGTGAGCTGACTGACAAAGAAAAAGCTCTAAACAAGTACCAAGCGATGGTCAAAGCGATCATTCAACGAAACATGGTTTCAAAGACTCGTATCGCTCGTCGTGACGAAGTCCTCGTCGAAAAGCGTGAAGAGATAAAAGAAAAAGACGTAGCGATCGGAACTCTTGAGCAAGACGTCCAAGAAAAACGTGCTGAGCTTGAAGATCGTGAGAAGAAGATTGCCGCGCAGACTTCAGAGCTTGAAAAACGCATGAAGCAACTTCGCTCTTCATACAAGGCACAAAAGATTTCAAAAAAGAATTTCGAAGCACAGCAAGCCAAGATTCGTAAAGAGACTGAACAAAAAGTGGCGGCTTTGAAAGAAGAGCGTGAGCAGATCGAGGGGCAGTTGCAACAAGTTGCGGGCAGCCTTTCGGAAAAAGAACGCGCACTTGCTAATACTGAAGCAAACCTTGCTCAGAAACAAGCTGAAGCTGAAAAACTCGCAAGTGATTTGAAAAATGCAGGCGCTGCAGCTCAGGCTCAGGCAGCGGCACTTCGTGGTCAGTTCGCAGCAGAACAGGCCAAGGCTCGGGCGGCATTTGAAGGCGAACTTGCAAAGCAACGTTTGTCAGCGGCACAGCGTGAAGCGGCTGAAGCTCAGTATCGCTCAGGTGTTGCGGCAAAAGAAAAAGCTCTTGGTGATAAAATTTCGTCTCTTGCTTCTAAAGTTCAGTCGACAGAAGGCGAACTTGCAAAAGCACAAGAGACGGCAAACGCACGTAAGAAACTTGCTCAACAAATTAGTGCGAACTTCGCTAGAGCTGGTATCAAGGCCGACGTCGATGCCGGCACTGGCGACGTTATTCTCGATTTCGGTAATCAATATTTCGATTCGGGTCGTGCGAATTTGAAGCCGTCGATGCAAACGCAATTACAAAAGGCGATGCCGGTCTATTCGGCGTCACTCTTTAACGATCCAAAAATTGCATCAAAGATTCAAGGAATCGAGATCGTTGGTTTCGCATCACCTACATATAAAGGTAAGGTTATCGATCCGAACAGTCTCACCGCAGAGGATAAGAAAGCCGTCGATTACAACCTCGACCTTTCTTATAACCGCGCTAAATCGATCTTCGACTATACGTTCAATAAAATGGCGTTTGAGCATCAACGGAACTTGAAGCCACTCGTAAAAGTTACGGGTCGTTCGTTCCTTGCTGAAGCGACGAAAGGGCAGCGCTTACCAGCGAACATGTCCGAAAAAGATTTTTGTAAGACTTATGATTGTAAGAAAGCTCAACGCGTAATCATTAAGTTTAATCTTGGTGATTGAGGGAGAATGGTCATGGAAGTTACACAGACTTATTTTGAGTCGCTATTTTTAATACCGTATATCAACGCGATATTCTCGGTTGGTAACCATTTCGTGTACCCACTCATGATCGGTACGTTCATGGTTGGCTTATGCCTCCGTGCACTTATCTATTATACAGTGGCACGTCACGAGTGGTTTTCTTATGAGTTTGAAAAGCGGGTGAACCGCTTTCTCGAACACGAAGATGTAACGAAACCGCAGTCATTCTATGTGATGCTGAAGCGTCAATTAGAGAAGACTTTTTATGAAATCTTCGAAACGCGCGATCGTTTGAAGCGTCGTAAGCCAGACTCAGTTCAGAGCATGGCTGACCGCGTGTTTTTGATTCGCCAAGGATCTGCTTGGATCGTTCGAGATACAATGAAGCAAGCTCGCTACTTGAAGTGGGGTGAGACTCCGCATTTTGTTAACGTGACTAAGACGGTTTTCCATAAGAACCCGTGTTTCAACCGCGTACTTGGCATTGTTTCAACTTCGAGCCTCAACGACGTACTAAGCCTTCTCCCAAGCTTATTCGTTATCGTTGGTATCTTCGGTACGTTCATTGGTGTCATGGCAGGTCTTCAAGAGCTCAATGGTATTGACCCACAGGACGCTGAAAAAACAAAAGCTGTAATGGATGGTTTCGTAACCAACATCGCCTATTCGATGGGTGCCTCGGTTATGGGTATCATGTGTTCAGTTTTGTTCAGCATCGCGAACACAGTTTGGTCTCCTGAAAAAGCGTTCGTTAGCTGTGTTGATCGTTTTGAGAACTCACTGATCCTCCTTTGGAATCGTGCAAACAATAACGACGTTCCACGTGACGGTCAGTCATTCGATGAACATCGCGATGCAGTTGAAGCACTGGCGGAAGCAGCACTTAACCAAGAACTTGCAAAGCGTAAGGGCGATCGTGAACACGATGTCCATACGCCGAAACAGGCGAGCTAATGAGAACGGGCTTAATGCCCGTGGGCATTTTTAAAAAGGAGCGGGCATTCGTGCCCGCGTATTAATGGCGAAGAGCGATTACGTTTGCCTCATTCGAGTAACCGGAACTAGCGGCCAAAACGTCGCAAGTATCCAGGCGGAACGATTCACTATGGGTCGTGTTGGGGCGGACTATATCGTGAATGACAAAGGTGTCAGTCGCGTTCATCTCACTGTTCATGTAAAAGGTAAAAATATTTGGCTCGAGGATATGAAATCGGCGAACGGAACTTTCGTTGCCGGTCAAAAACTTCCTCCGGGCACGCACGTGCCGTACAAACCTGGTACAAAAATCCAACTCGGACTTGCTGGCGACGCGTATTCGTTCGAAGTCGCTGAGCTTATGCTTACGCAAGCGTCCGCACGCGAAGAAGAATCAGCTCTCATTCGGAATCCAAGCCGCGCACTTTCTACGCCACCTCCAACAATTGAATTGGCCGAGCAGGCTGATAAGTTTTTAAAGGAAGCTCGCGATACAGCAAGTGGAATTAAAGAAGCAGCTGTTCGTGAATCCGAAATGCTGATGAACAACGCCCGCACGAAGGCCAACGAAGCTCTCGTTGCCTCTCGCAACGAAGCGGTCGCAATGATCGAAAAAGCAAGAAACTCGGCTAGCCAAGCGACACTTGATCGCGAGCGCGCAGCAGAGAATGCAATGTCGTCAGCTCGTCGTGAAGCTATCGAAATTAAAAATGCGGCCGATGAAGAAGCCGAGAAGACTCTTAAAGACGCTCGTGGCTCGACTGCACAACTGAAGCTTGAAGGGCAACGTGAGGCTGAAGTTATTGTTCAGCACGCACGCGACCACGCAGAAAAGGTGAAAGACGAAGCAGATCTTGAAGCGCGCGATATGTTAAAGACCACGCGCGATAAGATTCGTACGATGTTAGAAAAAAATGATGCGGAAATCGAACAAGCAATGCTCGCAGCTCGAAAAGCTGCAGCTGGCGTGCGCGCGGAAGCAGATGCGCAGCTTGAAAAAGCCCGTGCATACGTCAGTGAAAAAGGTGCGACTCTCTTAAAAGAGGCTGAGTCGCAAGCAGAGCAAATCTTGGTGCAGGCCGAAGAGCAGGCGGCGAACATTCGTGCGAATGCAAAGGCCGACTCGCAAAAAGCCGTTGATAATGCTCTTAAAGCCGCTCAGCAGAAGGTTGCTCGTATCCAAGAAGAAGCGCGAGAGAGTATCGTTTCTCTTCAATCTGAAGTGACGCGCATGCAATTTGAAGTTAGCTCAATGGAAAAGCGAAAGCGCGATGCAATCATGGATGCAGAGTCGGTGACTCAGAGTTGCGATGCCGCAAAAGCACGCGCCATGAATGAAAGCGAGCAGGCTAAACTGGCACTCGTGACGACACAAGAAATGCTAACTAATCTTCAAGCTGAAGGTGAGAAGGCGCGAGTGAATCTCGCTCTTGCCAACACAATGAGGGAAAATGCCGAGCGCTTAGCAAAAGACTTACGTGAAGAGCGCGAAAAAGGCTTGCTTGAGTTTGAAAATCAAAAAAAGCAGCAAGAAACTGAACTTGCTTCAACGAAACTAAAACTCTTAGAAGATATCAAAGCTCGTCAGCTCGAAGAAGAAGCGCGAATGCATGCAATTCGTGGTCATCAAGCATCCGAGATGACTCGTCATCTTGAAATGGTCTTGGTTCCCATTGTTCAGAAGCAGTTGGGCGAAAAAGACGCGACAATGGCGATCGCCGAATTTAGACAAGCGATCGGCCCAGTGGTGAAGCGGGTGGTTTACGAAGAGCAGGCAAATCTCTCAACAAATGATCTTGAGAATGTGATTTCTTCGGATCCAATCATCGAGAAGTACAAGCGCAAGCAGCGCACGCGTGCTCAGGCGATGGTCGGCGTTCCAATGATGATGTTCTTCCTCGCGGTATTTGCACCCGGTGTTTTCGAATTCATGCGCCAACCAGCAACGTTCCTTGCAGGTGGTAAATCACTTGATGAACTCAATGCTGAATATAGTGAGCGTTCGCGCAAGAAAGTCTATGCTCCACCTTTGGTAGAGGAACTCGGTTCTAACTATACGGATTCAGTATTGTACACTCGTGAATACGTCTCTAAAAAACTTGACGACGGTAATCGCAAACGCTGGGCAAAGGAGCTTGAGAACTTCATGTTCCGCCAGCTAGATCTTCCTGAATCGATTGCGATCAACTACATCGGCGTCGAAACTCGTCTCGTAAAAGAACTCCAAATGCAGCGTGCAGCGATCAACCCTGACTTCGTCAAAGAGGGTATTGCGAAAATGCGCGAGCTTGAGAAGCGCACCATGCCTGAACTCAAAGGCAAAGTGGGCGGCGACATCACCTACGAAAAGATTCGTGCGTTTGAAAAGCGCTTTTTTGAATCACTTGTAATTAAGGCTCCGGCGTCGGTTCAGGAGTAATTGCTTGGGTTTACGGTCAGTCTCAAAACGATACGCCGAACTATCTTTCACCCAGGAAAAAAGCTGACACATTGGCTAGCGCTAATCAAATGTACTGGAATTGATCAGGCCTAACATTTGCTTCTCTAGTATATTGCAAGGGGGATCTTATGAAAGCATCCATTCTGGTTTTGTTATTCGTTCTTCTAGGGCTTGGCTTCCAAAACTGCAGTCCTGCGAAGTTCTCAAGCATGAGCGACTCCAGTAAAGTTGGCGGCCTCGGCGAGGGCGATCATGACGATGTCATTATTGATCCCGCTGATCTTCCCGACGAAGACGGTCCTACTTTACCAGAAGTAAATGACGACGATGACGGCGATGGTGATGGTGATATCACAGACGACGAGTTGGCTGACTATCCATGTCCTGGAGAAGAGGCGAACGCTAAGAAAGTATTGGTTTGCCACGTGCCTCCAGGCAATTTAAGTGCACGACACAATATCTGTATTTCGGTAAATGCTCTTAAGACGCATTTAGATCATGAAGCTGAAGGCGTTCACGATACGCTCGGCGCATGCGCAGCCCAATAAGCGTTTAGTAAATCTAGTTTAAAATTTTAGGTGTGGCTCGCTGTTTAGCGGGCCACTTTTTTTTGCCCCACGACCAGCAAAAGGTGCTTGTTACCTTTTGGTATTGCAGGTGCGCTACCAAAAGGTAACAAGTACCTTTCGGCGCGGGGGTTGCAATCTTCTGGCATTCGGATGCCGGGATCACCGGGATAGCACTTAGTTTGATTTCACAGTCTCGCTGGTGCCAATTCTGGGTTCCATTTTGTAACTTTCACCCGGCAGCTAAAGAGTAACCAGTGCGTACCTTGAATAGACATAAATCACGAGCAACCGCGTTTTTGCCATGGCTTGGATGGATGGTCCTCGCCTCAGCGTTCATTTTCGTTTCATTTGCAGTGAAGATCGAGTCGAAGCCGCGAGCGCGCGGACCTGCAAGCGAAACGACAACCGTTCGTTTAACTTGGAATAAATAACCCCTAAATCCCCCCTAAACCCTCTTGGAGAATTAATGAAAACTCTTCTTTCAGTACTTTTGCTCATTGCATTCGCAACCCCTGCACTTGCTGAGCACCCGGTAAATCTTGAGCAACGCGTTCGTAATCTTGAGCGCCAAATGAACCGCTTAAGCCAACGCGTGGTTGAACTTGAATACGCAAATGGCGGTGGCAGCGGCGGAAACTATCCGATGCCTGCGTTCGAAGCGAATTGCATGTTGATCGACTCAGGCTATGGCAAAACATTTTTAGGAACTGGTTTTACAAAAATCGACGCGGAATTTAACGCTCGCAAAGCTTGTAATACTGCGGTCAACGCGACTTACTGCACAGGTTCCAATGCTTTACTTCGTTGCGATGATACATCTACGCGCAGTTCGATCCGCAGCGTTTGCCTAGTGACTGATTCAGGTTATGGAAAAGTATTTCGCGGCGAAGGTTTAACTCAAGTTGCAGCCGAAGCCAAGGCAAGACAGTCGTGCCAGCAAAGCGTGAACGCGACCTATTGCTCAGGCAGCAATGTAAAAGCTCAGTGCGATTCTCAGTTTTAATTTAGGTCAGCATATTGCAAACTTAGAACTCCAGGCGGCCAAAAGCCCCTGGAGTTTTTTTATGCGCGGAATCCTTACAGTTATTGTCACTGTGTCGACGCTTTTGACAGCTATCCTTGCGTTAGCTGGCGACGACGATCCG
>JANOUF010000411.1:0-3604 GCA_031416685.1 Bdellovibrionales bacterium | reverse complement strand
GGCGATGTAAAAATCGTACAGAAGCCGCCGAACAAATAGATGTAAGCGAGTTGAGGATTGGTGAAGCCGACATTACTTACCATGTAAGCGCTCAAGAGCGGAATTATGGTGAAATGCCCGAGCATAAGAATTGGAATGAGGCTCAAAGCATAAAGTTGTTTCTTACTTTTAAAAACGCTTCTTAAAAGCGCGAGTGGGCTTTCTTTCATTCCGCCGAGGTGAGAATTAACCGCCGGAATGACTTTCCAGATTGCGATCTGAATAAATAGACCGATAATCCCTAGAAAAACAAACGGCGCATGCCAAGAAAATTGAGTCGCAAGATAAAGCCCGAAAGGAACGCCGAACACGGAGGCAGCCGAAAACGATGTCATGATGATGCCGACCGCACGACCGCGACGCTCGAACGGAATCAAATCGCCTGTAATTGACAAGCTAAGCGCGCTTAACATTCCGCCAAATACACCGGTAGCGCATCTCGCAAAAACTAAAAGCTCGTAGCCCGGTGCTGCTGCACAAAGAAATGTGCCAATCGTAAATCCAAAATAGACGATAGTGAGCGCGCGCTTGCGATCAAATCGATCCATCAAAAATGAAGTTAGGAAACTAACGGTGCCGGCAGTGAAGGCATAGGAAGAAACAACGATACTAAATTGGCCAGGAGTGATGTTGAAAAGCGGCATGAGCTGCGCACCGAGCGGCATCATGATCATGAAATCCATAATGTTGGTGAACATCACAAGAGCAAGCGTCAGGAGGATAGAAAGTTCGCGCTTCGTAAGCTTTGAACCAGAGAGGCGCGAGGGATCAGTTGCCATTAATCGAATTTAAACGTGAGCTTGCCCGCTTTCAAGCCAACTGTGACGCTTCCGCCTTTTTCGAGACGTCCAAAGAGGATTTCGTCAGCAAGAGGCTTCTTCACGTGCTCATCGATCGTGCGCGCGAGTGGTCTTGCGCCATAAACGGGGTCAAAACCTTTTCCGAGGATCCAGCGTCGAGCATCGTCGGTGACGGTGAGTTTAATTTTCTTCTTACTCAACTGGTCTGAAAGCTCGCCGATGAATTTACCAACGACGTTCAGGACGACGTCTTCCGGGAGTGAATCAAAGTGCACAATAGAATCCAAGCGGTTCAAAAATTCTGGTGTGAACGTTCGTTTAATTGCATCCATTGAGACCCCGGCGCGACTTCCAGGAATAATTCCCATTCCGCCTTTGGCTGCATCTGCAGCACCGGCGTTCGTTGTCATCACCAAGATGACGTTACGGAAATCTGCGGTTTTACCGTGAGTATCCGTTAATGAACCGTTGTCCATAACTTGTAGCAAGATGTTGTAAACATCTGGATGCGCTTTCTCAATTTCGTCGAGAAGGAGTACTGCGTACGGATTTTTGGTAACTGCTTCCGTGAGAAGACCGCCTTCTTCATACCCAACATATCCCGGAGGTGCGCCGATGAGGCGTGCGACTGTGTGTTTTTCCATGTACTCCGACATATCGAAGCGTAAGAAATGATTTCCGAGTGCTTTTGCGAGCTGTTTGCAAACTTCAGTTTTGCCGACGCCAGTTGGGCCCGCAAACAAATAACATCCAATTGGTTTGGTATCACGACCAAGACCCGTTCGCGACATTTTGATCGCAGACGTTACAGCCTCGAGCGCTTTGTCTTGACCAAAAACCGACGACTTCAACGTCTGATCCAAATTCTTTAGCTGCGTTTTGTCAGCAATAGAAACAGACTGCACTGGCACTTGCGCCATGCTCGCCACAACTTTTTCCACGTCAGTTACTTTGATCGTCTTGGTTTCTTTATCTTTGGCATTTATGCGCGTGCGTGAACCAACTTCGTCGATCACATCGATTGCTTTATCTGGCAAATGACGAGCCTGAATATATCGCGACGAAAGCTCAACTGCAGCGCGAATCGCCGCTGTTGAATATTTCACGTTGTGATGTTCTTCGTAGCGAGATTTTAAACCCTCAAGAATCTCAACTGCTTCTTCAATAGATGGCTCATTCACATCAATTTTTTGGAAGCGGCGAGAAAGCGCGCGATCTTTTTCAAAATGTTGACGGTATTCTTTGTAAGTGGTCGAACCGATACAGCTGATCGAGCCGTTCGCAAGACCTGGCTTTAGTAAATTCGATGCGTCCATTGATCCGCCGCTGGTTGCTCCGGCGCCGACAAGCGTATGAATCTCATCGATAAACAGAACTCCGTGTTTTTCTTTTTCGAGTGCACCGATCACGGCTTTTAAGCGTTCTTCGAAATCACCGCGAAACTTCGTTCCGGCAAGGAGTGCGCCCATATCAAGCGAGTAGATAGTTGCCTCCGCTAATCCCTCTGGTACTTCGTTATTTACGATTCGCTGCGCGAGCCCATCAGCAATGGCCGTTTTACCAACGCCCGGATCCCCAATGAGCAGCGGATTGTTCTTAGTGCGCCGACAAAGAATTTGCACCATACGATCTAAAACATCTTCACGACCCACGAGTGGATCAAGCTGACGCTTTTTTGCTTTTTCATTTAGATTTACGCAGAAAGCTTTGAGCGGACTTTGCTTTCCTTGTTTCGACGGATCCTTTGGCAAGCCGTCGATGTCGCGATCTTCTTTATCGAGATCTGGGGCGGCTGCACCTTTTGCGACACCGTGAGAAACGTAATTGATCACATCAAATTGCATCACACCTTGTTGCTCTAAGAAGAACACCGCATGCGAATCTTTCTCGTTATAAATTGCGACGAGAATATTTCCAGTTGTAACCAAATCTTTTCCGGCACTTTGAACTTGAATCACTGCGCGCTGGAGCAGGCGGTGACAAGCTAAAGTAAATTCGGGTTTCCAAGCGTTGGTGTCGGCAGTTGGGTCGTTGTAGTTATCGTCACCCTCAGCTTTTAGTTGGAACTTCACACGAGGGCAGTGCTTTTCAAGAAAGCCTTCGAGCTCTTTACTTAGGTTGCTAACTTCGGCGCCGCAGGCTTTGAGAATTTCAACGACCTCGGTGTCTTTTGTGAGTGAAAGCAGAATATGCTCCAAGCTCACAAACTCATGTCGTTGGTCCTTCGCATGTTGCGCGGCCATGTTCAGATGTTTTTCTAAGTTGGAGCTAAGCATATCTAGAGTCCTTCCAATATTCTTTAAGGTGCATCCTGCGCCTTGGCTCTTTTACTTCAGGCCTTTTCCATAGTGGCTTTGAGTGGATACCGGCTTTGCTTTGCGTACTGATTGACTTGATGAACTTTCGTTTCAGCAATCTCGTACGAAAACGTTCCGGCCACTCCCGCGCCCTGTTGGTGCACCTGAAGCATGATGCGGGTAGCTTCAGTATACTCCTTCGAGAAGAATTTCTGAAGGATATGAATAACGAAATCCATCGGAGTGTAATCGTCGTTCATCAGCAGAACGCGATACATAGAAGGTTTTTTGGTTTCGGTGCGGCTGCGGGTAATAGTACCGGTACCGGTGCTACTTCCGTCATCAGAACCGTCTATGTTGCTCTCATCGTGTGAATCCGATGAATCTATATCGTCGCCCATCATGTACTAAAGCCCCACCCACAAATAGAATACAGCCCAAAGGCTCGATGAGCCAAGCATGGAAGCC
>JANOUF010000410.1:0-7339 GCA_031416685.1 Bdellovibrionales bacterium | reverse complement strand
AAAAACACTTCGGTACCGACTGTATATTTTCTCTCCTCAATTCGAGGTTGCAACTCTTCGTCAGTAGTACCTGGATAAGTTGTGCTCTCGAGAGAAACCACTTGGCCAGGTCGCAAAAAAGGCTTTATTGCGTCCATCGTGTTCGTCACGTAACTCAAATCAGGCTCACGATGTTTATTAAGCGGAGTTGGAACGCAGATAATTAGAGCATCAGCTTCAGTCGCTCGCTTAAAATCAGCAGTCGCCTCAAAACCCTTTTTGCGAGCCGTGCCAACATCTTTTGGATCGATATGGGCAATGTAGCTTTCGCCGTTATTTAGCTTCGTCACCTTGTTCGCATCAATATCGAAACCAAGAACCCGGAATCCCACTTCACTATAACGAAGCATAAGCGGCAGACCTACGTAACCCATCCCGATAATGCCAATGATGGCCGATTTATCATCGAGCTTCTTTTTAAGTCCCTCGAAAGGCGTTGAAGCCATTTTACCCTCGCAAAAGTGGTTATTTTTGAATCCTATAACCTTCTCGCACTGGCTGGCCAAGTCAACGCTAAATTGGCCGCCACGCCTCGGTCTAAGCCTTCGAAAGGTAAGCTAATTAACGCTCTCGATGCTTGCGAATTAGGGCCTTCTTGTCTATGGTGTTTTACTCAATGCAAAAGCCAACCGAAATGACTCGTTCCCCACGTGTAGCGCGCCTGCTTTCTGAAGCAGATCGACGCATTATGGTTTTAGACGGCGCGATGGGAACGGCTCTTCAAAATAAGAACCTGACCATTGAGGATTTTGGCGGAGAAGACCTTGAAGGTTGTAATGAGAACCTCGTTCTTACACGACCTGACGTTATCCAATCGATTCATTCGGAATACTTAAAAGCTGGCTGCGATATCGTCGAGACTAACACCTTCGGCGCAACGCCTCTTGTCCTTGATGAGTATGGCCTCGGTAAAAAAACGTACGAAATAAACAAGCTCGCTTGCGAAATCGCTCGTAAAGCTTGCGATCAGTACTCAACACCTGACCGACCTCGTTTCGTTGCTGGATCAGTAGGCCCAACAACGAAAGCAATTTCTGTTACCGGCGGCATCACATTCCAAGAACTCATTGAGAACTTTAAAGAACAAATGCGCGGCCTTTATGACGGCGGCGCCGATTATTTGCTAATTGAAACTGCGCAAGATTCTCGAAACATCAAGGCTGCACTTCTCGCTGCAGACGAAGTTTTTAGAGAAAAAGGCGCGCGCTTACCTGTCGCCGTTTCGGGAACTATCGAAGCAATGGGAACAATGCTCGCCGGTCAAACGGTTGAAGCATTAATCGCCTCACTTCAGCACTACGATTTGTTTTATCTAGGCCTTAATTGCGCAACTGGTCCTGAGTTCATGACCGACCACGTTCGCAGTCTTGCGCAGCTCTCACCGTTTAGAGTTGCTTGCGTTCCAAACGCTGGCCTTCCGGATGAAGAAGGTTGCTACCTTGAAACTCCGCAGATGATGACAAAAGTGCTTGAGCATTTTATCGATGCCAATTGGATTAATTTTGTCGGAGGCTGCTGCGGCACTCAAGGCGATCACATTCACAGTTTCAGTAAACTCGTCGAGGGCCGCAAACCTCGCAAAGTCGATAAAGTTCAACGCTCATCACTCTCAGGTATCGACTACTTAGAAATAACAGACGAGCTTCGCCCGGTAATTGTCGGCGAACGTACAAACGTCATCGGTTCTAAGAAATTTAAAGAGTTAATCACCGCCGAGAAGTATGAAGAAGCAAGCGAGATCGCGCGACTTCAAGTTAAAGCCGGCGCGCAGATCATCGACATTTGCTTAGCAAACCCAGATCGCGACGAACTACACGACATGCAAAAGTTTCTTGAGCATGTGATCAAAAAAATTAAAGCACCGATCATGATCGACTCTACAGACGACGCGGTAATCGCTATGTCGCTCACTTATATGCAAGGCAAAGCGATCATTAACTCGATCAACTTAGAAGATGGCGAAGAGCGATTTGAAAAGGTCGCACCTCTTGCTCGCTCGTACGGAGCTGCACTCGTTGTCGGCACGATCGATGAAGATCCTGAAAAAGGGATGGCGGTTACTCGTGAGCGTAAACTTGAAATTGCGCTTCGCTCGCACGAATTGCTAACTAAAAAGTACGGCATCCCTGAAGAAGACATTTACTTTGATCCGCTCGTATTCCCGTGCGCAACAGGTGATGAGAACTACGTGGGCTCAGCACTTGAGACAATCGAGGGTTTACGCCTAATCAAAGCAAAACTTCCTCACTGCAAAACAGCTCTGGGCATCAGCAACGTAAGCTTCGGCTTACCTGGCGCGGGCCGCGAAGTTTTAAATGCAGTGTTCTTATATCACTGTGTAAAAGCAGGTCTTGATCTTGCGATCGTGAACTCAGAAAAACTTGAGCGCTATGGCTCACTCCCCCAGGAAGAAATCGATTTAGCTGAAAATCTTTTGTTCAATCGTGTAACCAAAGAAAATCCCGATCCGATTGCCGCGTTCGCTGCCCGCTTCCGTGAGCGCAAAGCAAAAGAAAAAGCAGATAAGAATTCAATCCCTCTCGAAAAGCGTCTTGCAGACTACATCATCGAAGGAACCAAAGAAGGTTTAATCGAAGATCTTGAAGAAGCTCGCAAGAAGCAAGCGCCTATGGACATCATCAACGGCCCACTCATGGCTGGCATGGATACCGTAGGAAAACTCTTTAACGACAACAAACTCATCGTCGCCGAAGTATTACAAAGTGCCGAAGCCATGAAGGCTGCGGTTCGGCACCTTGAACAGTTCATGGAAAAGAAAGACATGGTATCGCGAGGAAAAATGGTTCTCGCAACCGTTAAAGGTGACGTTCACGATATCGGTAAAAACCTAGTCGACATTATTTTGTCGAATAACGGTTACACCGTAATTAATCTCGGCATTAAAATTCCTGCGGATCAGTTAATCGCAGCCGTACGCCTTCATAAGCCAGACATGGTAGGCCTCTCGGGCCTTCTCGTAAAATCAGCACAGATGATGGTCATCACTGCTGAAGACATGAAACGCTCTGGTATTAATGTTCCTATTCTCGTCGGTGGCGCGGCCCTGTCGCGCAATTTCACAGAGAAAAAGATTTTGCCTGCATATTCTGGTGCCGTCCTTTACGCGCAAGATGCGATGAACGGACTTGATCTCGCAAACCGTGTCGTAAATCCAGATGCATTCAAAGAAATCGAAACGAAAATGGCGGCACTCAGAACCGCGGCAGCAAATGCCCCTCTCGTCGAAAAAGAAGAGGTACAAGTCTCCCCT
Organism: Bdellovibrionales bacterium; assembly: GCA_031416685.1. Taxonomy (GTDB): domain Bacteria; phylum Bdellovibrionota; class Bdellovibrionia; order Bdellovibrionales; family JAMPXM01; genus JANOUF01. The sequence continues at coordinate 4,029 of JANOUF010000410.1, read as the reverse complement.
GAACTCGCGAACAAGCGTTCTGACAGCGTTAAACTCCTCGACGAAATTCCACAGCCACCTGATTTCAAACGCCACATTGAGCGCGCAGTGGCAGTCGAGCAAATCTGGAAATTTATAAATCCGCTCATGCTCTACACCCGCCACTTAGGTGTAAAAGCTCGAAGCGCTAAAACTTTTGAGCACTTAAAAGATCCTGTCGTCACACGGAAAATGCGAGAGGAAGATCCGCGCGCTTACGAAATTTGGGAACAGGTTGAGGCCGTCAAAGAAGAGTACCGTAGTTCAAATATTCTTAAGCCTGCTGCTGTTTATCGCTTCTTCAAAGCGGCATCTGAAGGTAACCGACTGCAGCTATTTGATCCGGACACTAACAAGCCAGCAGCACATTTTGATTTCACTCGGCAGAAAACTGGCGAACGGCTTTGTCTTTCTGACTATGTCCAGCCCATTGGTGGCAAACAGGACAGTATCGCGCTCTTTGTAACGTCTGTTGGTAGCAGCGTACGTGAAGAAAGTGCGCGCCTAAAAGAAAAGGGCGAATTCTTAAAGTCCCATATCCTTCAAGCGCTCGCGATTGAATCAGCCGAAGGTTTTGCTGAACTTATGCATGCACATATTCGCGCGGCATGGGGATACCCCGACATGCCAGACACGACAATGACCGATCGATTCCAAGCAAAGTACCACGGGAAACGCTATTCATTTGGCTACCCCGCATGCCCACGCATGGAAGACCAAGTGCCACTCTTTGAACTCTTAAATCCAAAAGAAATCGGCGTTGAACTCACTGAAGGTTACATGATGGATCCAGAAGCCAGCGTCTCAGCGATCGTGTTCCACCACCCCGAAGCAAAGTACTTCGGAGTATAACGATGACTCGAATCCCATTTGCTCCTGACAAAAAAATTATCGATATCCTTGAAAGCACAGACTTCACTCTTTCAGCCGAAGTCATTCCCCCTCGCAACGGTGCTAACCAAAGAGAAATCCTTGAGCAAATTGCTGGCCTCGTCGATAACGGCGCACAGTTTTTAGCGGTAACTAAAGGTGCCGGCGGAAGTTTGCGTGGCGGAAGTCTCCCAATTGCACAAACGATTAAAGAGTCGTTCCAAACTCCGTGCATCGCTCACTTTACTTGCCGCGATCTCGCACCTGAAGAAGTGGAAAACCAACTCGTCGATCACCATTACTTCGGAATACGAAACATTCTCGCACTTCGCGGCGATCCTCCTGTAGGGCAACCTGAGTGGAGCGGCAAAGACGGCTCGTACAAGTACGCATACCAATTAATTGCGCAGATCAAAGAACTCAACGCAGGAAAATATTTAGAACGTGCAGGGTTCAAAGTTGGCGAACGCGAGCCAACAGATTTCTGCATCGGTGCTGCTTGTTATCCGGATCATGAAAACACAAAAGAACGCTTAGACTTTTTTAAACTAAAAGTAGATGCAGGTGCCGAGTACGGCATCACTCAAATGCTGTTCTCACCTGATTCGTATTACGAATTCCTTGAACGCTGTGAGCGTGAAAAAGCTTCGGTTCCAATTCTTCCTGGTACGCGGATTTTAAAGTCTCAGCCGCAAGCTCTTCGTATGGCTAAGCGCTTCAATGTCGCTATGCCCGAGGACTTCCTGAAATCACTCCCAGAAACAGATGAAAAAAGCTCAACAGAAGCGATCTTAGAGCCATTTTATCGCCTAACGGAGCGATTTAAGGAAGCAGGCGCACCAGGACTTCACCTATTCGTTCTCTCGGATACCGAGCTTTGCTGTCTTGCCCTCAAACAACTTGTCCGCGCCTATGCGCCGGTGGCAAAACTCTCTATATGACTAAACTGAAGTACTTTTTCATGCAGCTTCGCCGTGTATCGCCAAAACACTTCGCAGCCGATCTCGTCGTCATTCTCACAAGTATTTTTCTCGCAATGTATCTTCGCGTTGGTCTTGATACCTACGTACACTTCATCGACGCGCTAAAATTGTACCTTCCATTCATAGTGCTGATTCGTTTCGCCTGTATGGTTATGTTCGGCTGCTACTCAGTGATGTGGCGCTATGTTTCGACGGTCGATGCTGCCCGCCTTGCTCGCGCTGTTGCACTTTCGGTCGCGATCATCATGGCGTTTACGGTTTTAGTTCCCGCTGGTTTGCAAGGTTTGCCTCGATCGTTCTACATCATTGATGGTTTGCTAGTAACACTTGGCCTTATGGGCGCGCGACTTTATCGCCGCATGCTTTACGAAAGCAAAGCTAAGCACTCAACTCGCGAAGGAAAACGAACACTCATCTATGGTGCCGGTAATAACGGTCGCCTCCTCGCCAATCGATTCAAGTCAGACGCAGGATGCGGCGTCAACCTCATCGGCTTCATCGACGACGACAATGAAAAAAACGGATCCTCGATTGGCGGCGTTCCAGTTTTAGGTACACGCGACTCATTGAAGCACATCCTCGACGTGTTTCAAGTTTCACAACTCATTATCGCAGTCCCTGATTTGCCAGGCGATGTACTTCGCGACATCGTACAGATCACTCGTCCGTACCGCATTCGCCCACGACTTACTTCGGCCATCTCAGATACAAACCAGGTTAAAAACGCAGTCGAAATCCACCGCGAAATTGATCTCGCCGATCTTTTGAGTCGCCCACGTCGCGAAATGGATCTCACTGCCGTAAGAGATCTCGTTCGCGGCAAACGTGTCCTCATCACCGGAGCCGGCGGCTCAATCGGATCAGAAATCGCACGCCAAGTGATGTCGCACGAACCAGGTCGACTACTTCTTCTTGACCACTCTGAATACAACCTCTACGAAATCGACCGCGAGCTAAGACTCTCAACACACGATACCCAAAGAGTTGTACCGCTCATGATCGACATCAAAGACGAAGCAAGCCTTCGCGTTGCGATGAAAGAATATCATCCTGAAGTTGTTTTTCACGCAGCTGCCTACAAACACGTTCACTTAGTTGAGAGTAATCCATATCCATCGATCCTCAACAACGTCTACGGCACTCGCGTACTAGTTGAAGCATGTAAAGACATCGACGTTGAAACATTCGTGATGATCTCGACAGACAAAGCTGTGAATCCTGCTGGCGTTATGGGTGCAACGAAGCGAGTTTGCGAACTCATCGTAACAGCTGCTGCGATTGAAACCGGTCGCAGATACTGCTCAACCCGATTCGGTAACGTTCTTGGCAGCAGCGGCAGTCTAATTCCACTACTTCAAAGCCAAATTGCTCAAGGTGGTCCGGTTACAGTCACTCATCCTGACATGACTCGCTTTTTCATGCTGATTCCTGAAGCCGTCTCTCTCGTATTGAAAGCCGCAACCATCGCACGACCAGGCGATGTAAATGTGCTTCGCATGGGTGAACCAGTCCGCATCGTTGAGATTGCACGAAGCTTAATTACTCTAATGGGTAAAACAGAAGACGAAATCCCTCTCGTTTTCACTGGCCTTCGCCCCGGCGAAAAGATGTTCGAGGAGCTTTATATCCGCGGAGATGAGTTAAAAACGGAAGACCCAGACATCCTCACTCTACCGAACGGTGATTCCAAGCTTGCGCCAAAAAGCGAAGAGCTCTACGCAATGCACGCGCAGGTTGATCGAATGGTCGACGCAGCAGTTGAAGGCAAAAAAGAGGCTCTCTTTGAGCTCAACGAACTCGTTAAGTCCAAGTACACGCCACCACCGGATATGCATCAAGATGATGGCCGTTTAAGCTACTTACCCACATCAAGAACAAAGCACTAATTCATTAGGAGTTTTCCTCGATGACGTTTCTTCTCAAGCAGATTTTTGCGTTTGTTAAACTTCTCAACTCCGATACCGGCGAAAATCAAATTGCCGCAGGTATTGCATGCGGCTTAATCCTCGGCTTTGCGCCGATCTTTTCGCTGCAAACAGTACTCGTTATAATCTTGCTGTTCTTTTTTAGAATTCAGATTGGCGCCGCTACCGTTACTGCATTCTTTTTTAAGTTTGTTGCGTGGATCGTAGATCCAGCGGCGAATGCGATCGGCATG
>JANOUF010000409.1:0-2614 GCA_031416685.1 Bdellovibrionales bacterium | reverse complement strand
GCTGTTTTTATTTGGGCTGTTTGTGTTAGCTTCAGGAGTCACTCTCATCCAAGTTGCAGTTAATCCTTATATTGCGATATTGGGTCCGGCAAAAACTTCTTCTGTGCGACTCAATCTGGCTCAAGCTTTTAATTCTCTCGGAACAACTCTTGCTCCGCTAGTTGGAGCTGCCCTTATTCTTTCGGTGGCAGTGAAGTCGGCCGACGAGCTCGCACAATTATCAGCGAGCGATCTTAGTGCCTATCGTGATTTGCAAGCATCGTCAGTGCAGATGCCTTACTTAGGTTTGGCGTTAGTTTTGGTATTGCTGGCTGCAATTGTAGCTTTAAGTAAACTTCCTAAATTTGATTCTCTTAATGATAGCGAATCGAATCTGAAATTTTTCAGCTTTGAAGGCGCATGGAAATCTCCGCGCTTAATGTGGGGGGCCGCCGCTATATTTTGCTATGTAGGAGCTGAAGTTGCGATCGGAAGTTATCTAATCAACTACTTGGGTTTGGAAAAAGTTTGGGCTTTGCCAGAAGCTCAGGCCGGAAAGTATGTCGCACTTTATTGGGGTGGCGCGATGATCGGTCGGTTTATCGGATCGGCAGTTTTGAAAAAAGCGAGTCCGGCGCAAGTTCTGGCTTTCAACGCAATTGTCGCTGCTGTTTTAGTTCTCGTTTCGATAAGTACTGGTGGAAGTATTTCAGCTTTCGCAGTTGTTGCAGTTGGATTGCTTAACTCGATCATGTTTCCAACAATTTTTACTTTAGCAATCGAAGGACTCGGGAAAAATACTCCGCAAGGGTCAGCGATTTTATGTATGGCTATAGTTGGTGGAGCTGTGGTTCCGGTCTTACAAGGAATGCTCGCCGATAGATTTGGGCTTCAGATTAGCTTTGTGCTTCCGATCGTGTGCTACGTGTTTATTGCGTATTATGCTAAGACAAATTTGGAGCGGGAAAAATCACTCCAATAATATCAAGTAGTTAGATCAAGTTGGCAGGGATTGGCAGGGTTTTGTTTCGATTGTGATTACTGAAGATGCTGCTCAATGAACTTCAGGTTTTCTTCAGAATTAATCGCTGTCGCTGTGCTCATTGTTGCCAATCCGTATTTTGCTGATTGCTTGAGCGTTGTAGTTGCTGCGACACCAACTATTTTTCCTGATCGTAAATCTATGACCGGTGCTCCTGAATCATTGGGAGCAATGCTTGCGCTCTTGCCTAAGTTTTCTTTGTCGTCTGTCGTTTTTCCAAAAAAGAAAAGTATGGATCCGAATCGGACATACTTATTTTCTCCGAATCTTCGTCCATAATTTTTTTCTGTGCTTATTCGGCCGCACCCATACAGTCGACTATTTGCAACAAAAGAGTTTCCTTCTGTATCAAGCTGAAAATCTCCTGCGAAATTTTCATTCTTTGTTGTTTTAATTAGACCGACATCGTAGGCGTGCCAAAGCTGTGAGGAAAATTTTGGATGCGGAATCAACTCGACCTGTTTGACGGCCAATTCTTTATCGTCAACTGATTGAATGCTTTTGATTTGTAGACTCTCTTTTTCATCCACTGGGGTAAGGCAGTGAGCTACAGTCAAAATCGTAGTTGGATTCAGGTAAACACCTGAACAAATCCAGCCATTAGTGAAAGTGATTCGAACGAGATCGGGTGTTGCTAAAACTTGTTGGCCGTTAATTGTCGCATGCGATTCGCTACTTAAAAAAAGCATGAACAAAGCGCAAAGCATGATCATGAGCTGACATCTACTCCGCATACACATCTTTGCGATGTTTGATAAGTACGATGATGACCTTGCATTTATCAACGTCGAGCCGGTAGACGATTCGATAATCTCCAACTCGGATTCTTCGGTGACCTACAAAACTGTATCTGAGTGGCTTGCCGAGACCGATCGGATCGGCTGTCAATCGAGTTTCGATCGCTTGCCGAATTCGATCCTTCATCGTCTTCGGCAGGGCAGGGATGTCCTCTTCAACGACTGAGTCTAAGTACTCAATCGTGAACGGCTTACTTCCATGCTTTTGCATGCGGGATAGTCTTCTTTGATTTCGCTTCGCGCTTCATCGCCATTTCTGAAAGAATAAGATCCTCGTGTTTCTCGAGAGCATCTTCGATCAGTTCTTTAGCAACGACAGACATCGACTTGCCTTCTTTTTTCGAAATCTTTTCGACCATCTCGAGTAAATCATCATCGAGTACGACGTTCAGACGGGGATGTTTGGTTGGCATAAGCACCTCACTCGTGAGTGTATCACAAGTGATGAACCCTTACAAGGGCGACCTAAACCAAGATTACGTCGAAGGGATCCGAATCGGGGCCCCAACGCCATAGCGATGGGGTTAAGCAGCATCTGAAATTGTGGGGAAGCGTAAGCGACCAGACTACTTGATCGAAGATGGAGCGGGTGAACGGGCTCGAACCGTCGGCCTCAACCTTGGCAAGGTATAAGTAAGCTAAACCTATTAACTAATTAGCACGCCGGATCTGCTCTTTTTGCCTAATTTCAATCAGCTACAGCGCTGCTCATGTTTGGCTATGTTTTGTGATGTTGCGCTTTGTGCAGCTGCGTCGGTCTTCAGTGGTCTATAGATTTACCTGACGAACTTGTTCA
>JANOUF010000408.1:0-8324 GCA_031416685.1 Bdellovibrionales bacterium | reverse complement strand
CGTGAGCCTTCTTCGAGATTCGTACGTAAGAATTGATGATGGTATGGCGAAAGAACTTTTGAATTACTACCTCAGCGAGCGAGAACAGTTCGCAAAGAAGTTTGATCTACCAAAATTCTCTCGTGATCATTTCGATCGTATGTACGAGCTGCAAACGATTCAGCGTAGCTTTAAAGCGTGTGGAAGTTTTTCGAGTTTCTTCAATCTTCGCCAAGATACTCGATACTTGAAATACATCCCAAACACGTTGCAGATTGTCCGTAAAAGCCTCGGCATGTTTCCCGAGTACAAAACTTTCTTGGATATTCTTGAAGGCCACGGCGTCTTCCAAAAGAAATTTGAAAGCTTATGAAGGCGATGCTGTTGGCCGCGGGCCTCGGCACTAGGCTCAGACCTGTAACCGATGTTTACGCAAAGCCTGCGGTTCCTTTTTTAAATATTCCGTTGCTCTACTATGCGATCGCCGTGATGGAAGCAGCGGGCGCAAAGGAACTTGTCGCAAACACGCATTACAAGCCGGAACAAATTGAAAACCTAGTTCGCAACATGCCTGGTTTTAAAGGCACTGTTCATCTCTCGCCTGAATTGGAAAAACCGCTGGGCAGCGGCGGCGGCGTTTGGGCCGCACGCAAATGGCTGGATAAATCTGGCGATTTCATTGTGGCAAACGCAGATGAGATTATTTTTCCATCAACGAATAATATTCCAAAAGAATTTATTGCTTCTCACAAAAGAGAAAATTCACTCGCGACTATTTATGTAATGCCCCACCCAAAAGTTGGTACGCAGTTTGGTGGCGTGTGGACGGATCCTCAAGGGTTTGTTCATGGCTTCGGTAGGCAAAAGCCAGAATCAAAAACTTCTCTCACCGGATATCACTACGTTGGAAAAATTGTTTTAGCAGAGCGAATTTTCCAATACTTGCCAGAAGGCGAAAGCAATCTTTTGTACGACGCACTTATGGCAGGAATCGTTCAAGGCGAAAAGGTCAGAGTCTTTCGCGATGACGCTTGCACTTGGTATGAATCCGGCAATCCGAATGATTTCCTTGAAGCGACCGGCGAAATTTTGCGCATGCCGAGTTCAAGTTCTGCGAAGAAATCGCTTCTAGAACTTGGCCATCGCTTTTGGCATGGCGCTGATTTTTCTAAATTGAATGACACAGCTCCAGTATTACGTGGCGCGAACGCGCAAGGATCTGCCGACATTCGCGGCTTCGCAGTAATAGGTGACAACTGTGTGATAGGTCGCAACTGCGTGATCGAAGAATCTGTCTTAATGCCCGGAGCAAAACTCCCTGACGGCACAAACGTGCGCCGCCAAATCATCCTCTAAAAGGTACTTGTTACCTTTTGGTTTAGCAACCGCGCTACCAAAAGGTAACAAGTACCTTTTTGCTATCTTCCTGGAATTGAGGATGGGCGACGACCCATTAGTGCTTTTGCAGGAGCTGCCGCTGCCGTACTCGGAGCGATGAGTGATCCTGCCGCCTCTTCACGATCGTACGCCGCAGTGATTGCGCAAAACAAACACCCGTTCTTACCGATGAGTGGTTGGCCAGATGAATCTAAAATTTTTGGATTTACGTTATTTGCCTTTTCCGCGGCGTTTTGTTGTCCAAACATTTTTGACCAATCAGGTCCAGCGGAAGCAGGGCTTCTGCCGCCGCGACCGCCACCAGATTCTGAGCCACCGCCGCCGCCGCCTTCTTCCATTTGTGCAGCAACTACGCGCGCTTTGTCGGCAGCCGCAGCATTTGCTGCTTTCATTGCCGCACCAGCTGCATCTATGTCTGCAGGCGAAAACCCTGCGGCCGCCATTGCTGACGGACTTGCAAATGCGGAAGGTGGAATAATTTTTCCATTCGGTGTTGTCACTGAACCATCCGCGTTCGCTGTGTAACCCATTTGGCTAAATTTGTTTCGTAAATCATTGTATTCTTGTTGCTGACCAATTGCGGTTCGATCCTCAGCTGAGAGTTCAGCAAAGGGAACTGATGCGCCCGTTAGTGGATCCACATACATACCGTTGCCAGCATAGGTCGGAAGATTTCCGCCAGAACGACTAGCTGAATTTCCCGCTCCGGCTGCGGTATCGCCGGATTTACCAGCTTGATTCATTGCCATTGCGCCAAGTGCACAAGCCCATGCGTTTGTCGGAGGACAAATCGCATACATTGCCGCAGCGATCCCGAGATTCGCGGCCATTCCAATTAGCGCAGAACTTTTCGATTTTTTTGCGCCCTCGTTAACAGTCGAACCGCCACTAGGCGCTTGAAGCTGCGAGGCCGCTTGGCCGCTGATCGTATTCGTAGCATTGGCCGCAGTCGTTCGAGCTTCATTGCCGAATGCAACTGCAGAACAAAACGAAATTAGAATGAAAACGACTTTGCTCTTCAACATCTATTCCCCAACTATTTTCTAGGAACTATGAGTCCGCCACGCGACTCTTGATTCTTGTACTGACGAGACGCCTTTTGAAAAAGAGTTTCGCCCATCGCACCAGTAATACCGTCGGCTTGCGCTTCTTTGCTCATGCCTGCGAGGCCTCGAGCCATTTTGTCTTTATCTGGAAGAGCATCCTTTAGGTTGAACATGCCTTTTAATCTTGAAAGCGCACTTGAGCCTTCGCCCTCGCCGCCTTTTCCTTTTCCATACCCGGCGAAACCGCCGCCACCAGCGCCGCCGCCAGAAGCCATATCAGTTTTGAATCCTTGGGCTGCTGGATCACCTGCGCCTGCGCCAGATCCGCCGCCACCTGAGCCGCCACCACTCGAGCCGCCGCCTACGCCGCCGCCGCCGCCGCCAATTTCTTGAACTTTGTTGGCGTTACCGTTGGCAGCAGAACTTCCAGAGTACAAACCATCTTCGCCACCACCACCACCATCACCTAAACCTGGGTTGTAGGCACCACCACCAGTTGAGTTGTCGGTGATCGAACCAGATCCCGGTGGACGATTTGTTGAAGCAAATGGATTGCATCCGCTCGCGTTTGGATTGTCTTGGCAAATACAAGTTTGGTTTGTGCGCTTCTGATTTGGATCCGCACAGTTCACATTAAGATTTGGAAGTGGCGGAGGAGTTCCAGTCGCAACGTTATTGCTCGATTTTTCCTGACAAGATTTTGAAGCGAGCATTTGATTTGCGTAGTTCATCGCTTGCATGACTTGCATCATGAATTGTTGTTCATAGTTGTGGCATGCGCCATAAAGCTGTTGATCGGCTTCGTATGTCGGCGATTCTTTCGGGGTGTTACACGCCTTCAAACAACCGCCTTGCGTCGTTTTGCATGCGGTAGCGCGAGCAGCAGACACTCCAGCCATGATCATCGATACGTTTTTTGCAGCCTTACAACTTTTCGCAAGTTGACCTGCCATTTGCCCGAGCGCCATTTCGACGATCATGCCTTCGCCCGGCCCCATACCCGCCATGCCCATCGGATCACACGCAACTTTTGCTTTTTTGAAGGCGTTCTCGCAGTTGATTTCTGCGCCAACAGCCGGACCTTCAGTTGGGACACCCTCAGTAAGCATTGCATCGAGTTGTTGCCTCGAGCCTACTAGCTCAACCAACTTTCCGGTTTCTTCCTGATTGCAATTATTCGGATTAGCTTTGTACGTCTCAACTGTACACTCTGCATGCGCCTCAAACGCAAAACAAAAAGCTAAGCTTAGAACAGCAGTTTGATGGAATATTGTACGCAGCATGCTAGATCCCCCAGATACCCTCTTCTCTTCGGTGCACTTAGGGTGCCGATTGAGCATTTACCCAGGTAAATCTGGCTAAAATACGCCTGACACCTGTTAATATTTTGTACGAAATTTGATCTGACAGTTTGGTGTCTCAGATTGAGACAGCCTCTCGGAAAGTCGCCATTAAAATCCGTTTTGTGGCGGATTATTGAGCGGCGCCGCTGAGCTTGTTGTACCGCCAAGTTTGTGACCAGCAAATGACAAGTAGTCGCGGTGGACGAGTTTCACTGAATACCCTGTGCGACCTCCAACGATGCAGTCTCCAACGGTTGCATCTTCATTCGCGTTTGTGAGACGTGCGCAAGTTCCAAATGCCTCTTTCGGAAATTCGAAATCGCTTGGCCCTTTGGGTGCCCAGTTGGACAAAAGATGTTCTTGTTTTCTAATTATCCAGTACGCTTCCGGCACCACTAGCCCTTCTTGCTTACCAGCTTTTACATCTGCGATTTGCGCCGCAACGGTGTAACTTCGAATTGTTTGATTGTTTGCGCCCAAATCCGAAAAAGGCTTGATACTCCCGAACCAATTTACATTTAACATTTTGTCGAAGTAGACATTAAAATATTTTGCCTCGATTGAATAGTACGTAACATCGAAAAGATCTGGAGCAATGCCGGATTTCTCAGCGGATCTTACAAAAAGATTCGGATCGCCATCTGTGAACGCAAGTGGATCACCGTTGTTATCTAAATCTTTGAAATGATCATAATTGTTGATCGTGTACTTTGCTGCTTGTCCTTGGACTGGCACCCATGCGGATGGACGTGATGCACGAAGCGCAAGAACTGACTTCAAGCCCAACTCGTCGCCTGGGTACCGCGAATAATTTGGAATATCGGCGGTTGTTCTCGTAGGTTGAGTCGCTAGATTTTTTTCTGGGAGCAGCCATCGCATCGACTGGCTCACCAGTAGATTGGTTTGCACCCGGCGCCCAACCTTTTTTATCCCAAGGCCCAATTGTACCACCGAACGGCATCGCGAATGAGCGAGCTTCTAGAGTAATTGGTTGGCCAAATGGCGCGAAAGGTTTACGAGGTCGCGTCTTTGCCCTGATCCCCACGTAAGCGAGACACCACGGATCCTTTTCAAAACCGCGAGATGATTGGCGAGGATCATTCGGTGGAGGTTCACGAGTGTATTCAATTAAAGCAGCGTCGATGCCGTTACCGTTACGCGGAGGCTGATCAACGATTTTGATCGCTTTATTGCATCCTCCTGATTCCCAAAGATCGAGATAGGGAACAACCGGTGTAATCGTAATATCTGATAGCCATTTCGGTTTTTCCGTTGGTGTCCCGCAATTGGGGTTTGAAAGTCCATTGTAGGCGGCAATCTCAGGTTGTCCGTCTCGATTAGATTTCGTCAGATTTTTAAGAATTGTTTTTTCCATTCCCTCGTAAACAGCAACGTTATCGCGATCAACAAAGCCGCCGCTTTTTTCAAGCGACCTCGATAAATTGGAAGAAATTTTCCAAATCATTTCTTTCCGTCGTCCGACAGAAAGTTTAAAGGCTGCATTCGCTAGAGCAGCGAAGTGCCAGTTGATCGGGCCTGCATTATTACAGTTAACCCGATAGTTATCTCGATATTTGTCGATGATCCCCGCGATTCTCACGTTTATTGGAAAAGGAGAGACGACAGGTAGTCGCGGAATTTCGGGAATCGCTTCGTTATTATCGCAAAGGTTTTGAGTCCCGGGGGTCTCTTTCCAAAATCGATTACTGATGCAAGCGCCAATATTTTCTGCGAAGCCCGGTGGCGCCTGAATATCCTCGCCTGCATTCAATCCAATTGGATGGTCCTTTTTACCTAACATCCCCAAGACGCGCAGCCGCCACGCGAGCAATTTATAATCCTGCCGGATCTGGTAATTGATGTGCGCAATTTCGTTAAGCTGCATCGCTTGCTGCTGAGCCGCATAGTAGGCTCCTAGGTCGACCGAATTTTGTAGATTGATCTTGTCATGAACGATGAGGCCGACGTTTACGACCATCGCAAAGAATACGAAAAGCACTTGGAAGATGAGCGCGATAAAAATCGCCATCTGCCCGCTCTCACTCGCCACGATGGACTGAGTCTTGGCTTCTCGAAAAGGATTCATTTTTCTCTCACTAGACGTTGAGATAACATTGTAGCATGAAGTTGCTCTTCAAAAGCAGTCTGTTATTATTCCGTACGAGTGCAAACAACTTGTTCACCTCGCACACGCAATCATTCGAAAGGACTCGGGACTATGGTCGGGACGAAAATAAACTTGGGCTTCATGACGGTGCTTTTAGTTCCGACTCTTGCGTTTGCGCAGGGGAAAATTAACCCTCCAGCAAGCCAATCAACAAATCCGCCAACATCGGTGCCGACAGTCGAAGCTCCAGCAGCAAAGCCTTCGGCTCCTGCTCCAAAAAAAGTTGCGAAACCAAACGCAACAACTGCGGCAAAACCTGCAAACTCAGTTTTATATGAGGCTTGGTCGAAAGTACTTCTTGGTGGAGTGCACGTTGGGTTCATCGTTCAACGCTATGAATTTGATCCGAAGAAAAAAGAATTCGTCGGCGCATATTATTTAAAAACCGGCGCTCTCGCTGGAAGCGTTAGCGAAAGTTTGAAAGCACGCGCAGATAGCGGACTTAAACCACTCGGCTACCAATACACTGAACTCATTAGCGGTAAAGCAAAAACGATCGACGCAACTTTCCCTGCCGGCGCTTTAGTTGCGGTTGTTCGTGACGGTGATAAGCCGCCAGTTACGATTCGCAAAAGTTTGCCCAAAGGAACTTTCCTGTCGACGTTCCTCGTCTACACGATGCTGAGTGCAAAAGATGGAGTTAAAGTTGGCGCACGTTACGCCTACAACGCCATCGCCGAAGAAGATGCAGGCATTTACCCAGGTGAAGCAACCGTAGCTGGCACTGAAGATGTTGCGGGCTTAGCTGCAATGAAAGTCTTCAATACATTCAAAGAAGTTCGCTTCGTTAGCTACATCACTTCAAAAGGCGAACCGCTTTCGACTCGCTCACCGGTGCAGTCGCTTGCAACTGAAGTGGTGCCATCGATGGAAGATGCGATCAAAGGCCAAAGCTTCACACCAAACTCTGTAACAGCTGTGTTCGGCGATCTTCCGCAGGGAAAAATTAATCCAGTGGCAATGAAGGCTGCGGCAACGCTTGCTGCGCCATCAAACACAACTCCGCCCACAGAACAAACTGCGACTGCGCCTGAACCAGAGAAGCAATGAGTTTTTTGGTACGACGTCTGATTTCAACGTTTCCCGTTTTGATCGGCGTCGTCACTCTGACTTTCTTTCTTCTGCATTTCGTACCGGGTGATCCAATTGAAATTATGCTCGGCGAACAGGCCTCGTCTGTCGACAAAGACGCTCTCAGAAAAGATCTAGGGCTCGATCGACCGTTAACAGAACAATACATCAGCTTTTGGAAAAATCTCGTTCGACTTGATCTCGGTCGTTCGCTCCAAAGTAAACGCCCCGTAGGCGAAGAAATACTTTCGCGCTTCCCCGCAACCGCAGAACTCACACTTACAGCAATGTTTTTCGCAGCGATCATCGGTCTGCCACTTGGTGTGTGCGCAGCGGTGAACCGCAAACGTTGGCAAGACAAATTGATTTTGAGTTGGGGATGGCTGGCGATGAGCACTCCCGGATTTTGGCTCGGACCTATGCTCATTCTCTTTTTTGCGATTTATCTGGATATCTTTCCTGTCAGCGAACGTGAAAGTGCGATCAGCGTCATTCTCCCTGCGATCACTCTTGCTTCGGGTCTTTCTTCGATTCTCATGCAAACAACTCGCGCTTCGATGATCGAAGTCCTCCACGAAGACTATTTGCGAACCGCACGCGCAAAAGGCGCGAGCCGTTTCAGAATCTATTTCCGCCATGCACTTCGAAACGCACTCATGCCGGTCATCACCATAATGGGATTGCAGTTCGGCGCACTTCTCACAGGAACAGTTATCATCGAGACGATTTTTGATTGGCCTGGGATTGGTACGCTTTTGTTCGAGGGAATTCAGCAGCGCAACTATCCACTCGTTCAAGGCTGCGTGCTTTTCATTGCATTTATTTATGTTGCTGTGAATTTCGTGACCGACATCGCATACGCACTCGCAGATCCTCGGGTGAAGTTCACATGAAAAGAATTAAACCTCAACTCTACATCGGTGCCGGAATTATCGCACTTGTCGCAATCGCTGCATTGCTTGCGCCATTTCTATCAGCGCATGATCCGCAAACGATGTCGCTCGCGAATCGCTACGAGCCGCCATCATTCAACTTCTTATTTGGTCGAGATCAAAATGGTGCGGATGTATTTTCGCAAGTTCTCTTCGGTGCGCGCGTCAGTCTCTATGTTTCACTCACGGTCGTTAGCATTAGCGTGATCGTTGGTTTGCTCATTGGATCACTTGCCGGGTACATCGGCGGGCGTATCGACAATCTTCTCATGCGCTTCATCGATCTCATTCATGCGTTCCCTGGCTTCCTACTCGCACTTTCACTCGTCGCAGTACTTGGGCCATCGATACACAATTTAATTATCGCGATGTCGATCACCGGTTGGAC
>JANOUF010000407.1:0-2289 GCA_031416685.1 Bdellovibrionales bacterium | reverse complement strand
GTGTTGGACAAACAGAACTCGAGATCATGAACGTTGCTGATTTTGTCTCGGTCGTTCTTGTTCCTGAATCTGGAGATTCAATTCAAGGAATGAAAGCCGGTCTTCTAGAGATCGCAGATCTTTTTGTTGTGAACAAAGCAGATCGCCCAGGCGCTGACGCCTTTAAGAATGAACTCGAAGCTTCGTTGAATTTGGTAGCTACTCATGAAGAGCAGGTTTTGGTTCACGCAATTTCTGCAACGACGGGTAGTGGAGTCGCTGAGCTCGTTTCGCTTTTTGAAAATGCGAGAACAAAGTCTGACTGGAAAAAAGAGCGCGTATCAGCCGCGCGATTGCAGTCCGAAGCCCGAGCACTTTTACGGGAAGACTACGAACGCGAGATCGACCTTAAAGCGTCTCAAGTCGACTCACCCACCGACCTAATTAAGTTATTCAACTAACCAAACGGTACGCCGCCCAGTTTGGTAGAGCACCCGCACAACCAAAGTGGGCGGCGCACCGCTTGGTAGCGTCAGTGCGTTAAGCTCAATGTTGTCAGTAACTTGACGCAAAGTGTAAAATAATCCTCAACCTTATGACGCGGCGTGTCGATAGTTACTGTGACTGCTGAAACGTTACTACTGTGGGCTGCTCCTCGCCAAACCGCATGACTCGGTTTGGGCCATTGAGGGGGTTATATGTCTTTTCGTATTGGTTCCAACATTCCGGCGATTACGGCGCAACGCTATTTAGCGAAGGCCGATGATCGAAATGCACACGCGCTCGCAGCGCTTGCCTCAGGCAAGCGAATCGTGAGGGCAGGTGATGATGCCGCAGGTTTTGCGATCAGCGAAATTTTGCGTGGCCAAGGTCGATCTTTAAAACAAGCACAAAACAATGCTCAAGGCGCGATTAGCCTTATTCAAGTTGCAGAGGGTGGGCTGAACGAACAGAACAATATTCTGATTCGTCTACGCGAGCTTGGTATGCAAGCCGCGAGTGATACTGTGGGAGATGAGGAGAGGGAGTTCCTCGATGTTGAGTTCCAACAACTCGTGCAAGAATTCGATCGTATCGCGAACACAACGATGTTCGGTAAGAAGAAACTCCTTACAGGAACGAACGAAAAATTCGATTTTCACCTCGGAGTTACGAGTGAACCCGTCGACGTGATCACTTACGAATTAGATGCAGACACAACGTCGAGCACGATGGGAATCGATGGACTTTCGATTGAAGATCAAAGTTCTGCGCGCGACGTTTTGGGTTCTGTTGACGAAGCAATCATGGCCGTCTCTCGAAATCGCGCCAACTTCGGCGCGATTCAAAGCCGTTTGCAAATTGCTTCGAGCAATGTGGATCTCCAATATGAAAACGTAGAATCTGCGCGTTCTCGTATTGCCGATGCCGACATCGCCTACGAGACGAGCGAGATGATTCAGTCACAAATCACAAAAGATTTCGGTATTGCCGTACTCGCCCAAGCGAACGCCGATGCTGGAAAAGCGTTGAAGCTCCTTTACTAATTGGCCGGGGGGACCCCTCCCCCTAACAATCTCGCACCATTGCGAATCAGTTTTTCACTCCTACCTAGACCTTAATCCAGCTATTAAAAATAAATTTTTTGATACGTTTCTCTTGTCTCATCGCATACAAGACGCGCTGCGTCGCGAGTGTGAGCTAGACCTAAGGCTTAAGTTCCTAGACCTAGGTCCGATCAGTTACCTGAACACGTTGGGACACTGAAAGTTCACAAGAGTAATGTTTCGGCAGTCACTGAAACTTACCTACCTGATCCTTCGGCGTACCACGGCTCCAAAGATCCTGCAGTCACGGGAACTTTGGGGCCGAGGTCTGCCCCAACAAACAAAAAATTTTATTAACCAACGCATGGAAGAAGTGCGCTCTGGTCGCAGAAGTAAAAAGCGAGCAGGCGTGCGGGCTAAATATATCCGCCGGATTTTGCGGATCGTTTGTGGGGGATCACATGGGTTTAAGAATAGCGACAAATGTTGCGTCAATTGGGGCGCAGACACGACTAGCAAAACAGACAACACGCGCAGAGCATGCAATGGCTGCATTGTCTTCAGGTAGCAGAATCGTAAACGCAGCAGACGATGCTGCCGGTCTCGCGATCAGCGAGAATATAAAAGGTCAGACGCGCGGTTTGAAAATGGCGCGCCAAAACGCCTTCAACGCCATCTCATTAGTGCAGGTGTCGGAAGGTGGTTTGAATGAAATCAACAACATCATGATCCGTTTGCGGGAGTTGGGTGTGCAAGCAGCCAGCGACAACATCGGTGATACAGA
>JANOUF010000406.1:0-7010 GCA_031416685.1 Bdellovibrionales bacterium | reverse complement strand
TGCGAACTTAACAAATTTTAAGTTCACTACCTTTGATGGGCGAGGGCCGATCTTACTTAGCGCCAACATCTGAGCAGGCGTTAAGACATCAGGTGATTGGAGTGGAGCTGTCACTAATTGACCAAGAAGCTCGCCCGCTTTTCCCTGAACTGCATAATGCTTTGATGGGATGCGAGTCTCTTTACCAATGTTAATGAGTGGAACGGCATCGACGTTTGAAATTTTATAAACGGCTACACCTGTTGATGTGCGAGGAAGATCGCTAATCGCAGGCGTATCCGAGAACACTGAGCTCTCGGTCGTTGCTGCGGCAGTTGAGCCAGGTGCACGATTCGTTGTCGTCGGAGATTGCGCAGTCGCTGTCACTCCCGGAGTTGTGTATACGATTGGCTGTGGAGCGGCCTTTCCAACGATGGCTTCCACCTTCGAAGAAAACCAGGACTTTGCTTTTGCAACGTAACCAACGTCTTCTTTGCGTTCGATGCGAGCCCAGCCGACATCGGCCGAAGCAATCGGAGATGCTGCGGTAAGAAGCGCGAGACTGAATGTGATTACCTTAAACTGAGCCTTCATAACACTGACTCCCTAGTAGAAAAACTGAACGCCGACCATGAGCGAAGTCATGTTCGCAGTACTCGATTGCAACTCTTGTCCATGCGTAAACAGACCCGTGGCATTGAGAATTTTTTCTTGATACCACTTGTTTTTATAATCGAAACGAAACGCAAAGTGACGACTCAAGAAAAACGTTTGCGTGATATCTAAAGAAAGCGCCGTCGCGGACTTTTTTACATCTGGATAGAATGATTCAATCTGCGCTTCATAATTTACGACGCCGATGCCTGGAGTGATTGCCAAGTCGAAGTAAAAGATCTTTTTATTAAGAAGTGATACTTTTGCGTAAACCGGTACCCAGTTGAAGCCAATGCCAGAATAGCTCATGAATTGGTTTCGGTTCGGCTCAACAGCACCTGGAAGGGTTCGGTAATTTTGGGTCGCCTTACTGTCGACCAATTCCCCCTTTTGATGTGTCAACTCAACGCCATATCGTTCAGTGAAATAATAATTCAGGGCCAAGTTGTAAACGGGGCCTCTGCTAAACGCATCGTTCACCAAAGTTCCGTACTGGCCCGTTAGCGAGAAGCGACCTTCTTTTGCGTAGGTGCGGTTTTGTACGACTGAGAAGTCTGTATCTTTAGCAGCCCAATATTTCTTTTCAAGGTCGGTAACGTCGAGTTTGTCAGGTGATTGTGTCTGCGCCTGCGCAATTTTTCTCTGCGCATACGCAGCAGACGTTACGAGCATCAATGTTGCAATAATTACGAGTCGCGAGAACATATTCCTACTCCAGCTTGTCCTACGGCATATGCAAAAGCGTTTGCTTTTGGTTTAACCGTAAAAAGCGCCGTCCGAATACATCCCCAAGTGGCGTGTTTTACTTTTTAAAATACAGTATCAAATCAATACGCTCAGACGACTTACTTTAGGTAATCCACTGAGTCTCTTAAACTATCGTCAAAATTCTTCTTCACCTTATATAGTGGCATGAAGTCGATGCTTCGTTTTTGTACGAGATACGCTCCATCAGGGTTACGGACCTGCCCGTCGACGTCTGAGCCGTCAAAGTTAATTTCTTGCGTCTTACGATATTGCACTTTTTTTGCGAATACCGTCGAACTCATGAACACGACTATGAGTGCTATAGCGATTCTCATTTGCCGCCTCCTTTGTTGGAACTTGTCGGCAACCGCTCATTAGCCGGCTGAGCCTTCTTGTTCTCCTCTTGAAGTTTGGCTTGCTTCTGCGCGTTTTGTTGCGCCAGGAGTTTACCTTCAAGAGTCTTAATCTTCTCATTTACATCGACACCGAAGCTTGCAGTCTTACCCATCATACGCACGGCCCTGTAATGCTCGAGTGCTTGCATGTCTTTCTCCGTTGCTTCGTAGGCTTGTGCCAAACGGAGACGAAGTTCTGGGCTGTTCGAATTTTTTGAAACCGCAGTATTCAAAATCTCAACAGCCTCTGCAGGTTTACCTTGCGACATGCGTACGTCAGCAAGACCCTGGAGACAGATCGGATGGCCACTCTCAACAGTTAATGCCTGTTGGTAATGTGTCGCCGCTTTCTCATAATTCATATTTCTATGATGCGTCTGTGCTAGGAAAATTTGCGCATCGATGAGTTTTCCGTCTAACTGTGCTGCAGTTGTCATATGGTTAACGGATTCTTTGTGTTCTTTAAGCTGCCAAAGAACTCTGCCCTTCTGATAATGAAACAGTGCTGCGCCTGGCGCTTTTTTCATCGCAAGGTCAATCATCCAGGCTGCGCGAGGGAAATCACCTGACCGTTCCGCAGCGAGACTGTGGAAATAAGGGCTCCATGGTGAGTTGATTTCTGATTTCGCCATTTCTTCAGCAATAAGTTCAACGGTACGCCAGTTTTCTGTCTTCGCGCACGAGCTCGCGTGCCGAACAAGAACTTTCCAACCCTTATCCTTGTTGTCGGCTGCATTGTAAGTGCACTTCTCAGTTGATAGTTTCGATCCGGTTACGATGCTAACGCCTTCGAAGTAAATCTTTTGCGCTTCGCTTGGCTTGATCTCAAGGTTCGCTGTCTTTTTCGGTGCTGACGAACATCCGGTAACGAGTGCGGCCGAGATAGACAAGCTGATCAGTGCTGTAAATAATTTCGTTCTCATAAGCCAACTCCAACTACGATTGAGCCGCCGCCAACTTGTGGCAATACGACTGGCGGTAATTTCACTTGCGCCGGCTGTGCCGTCGTTTGTTTGTTCAAAACTGCGAGCTGAATTTGAATCTCAGTCACAGTGTCATCGTAAAGCTCAAACTTCTTTGCGGCTTCGAGCGCTTGTACAAGCGTATCGATACCTTTTTCTTCCATTGGGATAGCAAGGTTGTCGAGTTCACCTTTAAATACGAGCTGTTCTTGCTCACTTAAAGATTGTGGCAACTGCATCGTGCGGATCGCATCCACATAGTGAAGGTAAGCCGCTGACAAGCGACGAAGTGCTTCAACACTTGTTCGTGGATCGCCGTACTTAATTGTTTCCTGATAAGCCTTTTGGGCTTTTTCAAGTTTCTCAGTTTTAAGACCAAGTACGAGTGCAATTCGGTCGACGCGAGCTTTTACGCTCTGTTCACGGAACTCAATCTCGAGCACTTGCGCTTGAATGAAGCGCGCGCGAGCTTTCGTCTCTTTCGTAACACCTTTATTGAGTACCCTGCGCGCGAGTGCAAAAGCTTCAGTTAAGTCTTTCTTCTCAATAAGCCATCCGGCTGTTTTGAGTTGAATGAGACTTGTTGAGGGCTCAAGACCTAAGCTTAAGATTTTTTGCTCTATCTGTTTTGCGCCTTTGGTGTTGCTATCGAGTTCTTCTAAATGAAGAGTCTTCTCGAAGAGCTCAAGCTGACGGCTCGGTTTCTTGCCTTCTGCAAGTTTCATGTACATTTCTTTAGCACGATCGCGGTTTGAAGAAAGTGCGAAGAAGTTAGCAGAAAGTTCGCGCCATTTCTCAGCGTTAACTTCATCAGCCGCTGCTAAATTGAGAAGCACGCGTGCTGCTGGCTCAAGACGGCCAGAAGCTTCGTAAGTTTGAGCTGCTTTTGTTAAGCAGTCCTTACCGTTCGATGAATTCGGGAAGAGCTTATGCATATGATAGCAAGTTGCTGCGCCCGCCTGAACGTCGCCAGTTTTGAATTCAAGTTGGCTTGCATTCCACCATGCTTTTGCGCTTAACTCGGAGTTTTTGTTTTCAAGTGCAAACTTTTTGTAGCCTGAAATTGCACCTTTGAAATCGCCTTTTTCTTCCATTTGTTGAAGCTCAGAGAAGAAGGCCTCGCGGTAAATCTTTTCCATGCTCGCCAAACGAGTGGGATCTTGGATACCTTTCGTCACTAAAACAGCTGCTGCTGCTTTCAAAGTTGCGAAATCCTTTTTGACGTTCAAGATGTCTAGATAAAGATCCTGTGATTTCAGAACGCGATCTTTGTTTTTATCAGTTACTACGTTGCTCCAGCCGATTTTCTTGAAACCAACTGCAGCTTCGTCGAAACGGTTTTTCTCATAGGCGATGAACGCGCGTTTAAACTCAAGTTCAGACGACCACTCACCTTTTGGATAAGCAGTTAAATAGACTTCAGTCAGTTGCCTAAAAATTTTCTCGTCAGCATCGGACCATTTTCCGTCCGTTGCTTTTTCCAAACTCACAACTGATGCATACGAAGCGTCGTGGCCGAGTTTTGGATCTGCTTTCGTGCCGTGAACCATCGCATACTGCTGGCTGGCTTCACGATACTTTTGGCGCTGGAACAAAATTTCTGCGTATGAAAAGCGGATTTTAGCAATGTCTGGATCAGCTGCTGCTGCTCCGTTTTCAAGATAGATGCGATAAGCCTGTTCGCTGGCAGCCGCTAGATCCTCAGTCGGAGTTCTTTTCTTCCAGTATGCATGCCATTTGATAGCGAGTTTTTTAGATGCGTCCGCAACTTTCGCAGCACAAACTTGCGCTGGGTCAGCTGTCTTTTCGCCTCTTTTTGGTTTGATACTCGGAACAGCTTTGCAATGTTCTGCAAGAGCATTTAGCTGAGCAACGGCCTTCTTGCGATCGAGCATTTTCTCGTAGTTCCATACAAGCTTCTCGCGAATGTCGGGAGCGCTTGAAGTTCCAGGAAGTTTCGCAAGCATGCCGAGAAGAATCGTCTCGACATCAGCGAATTTACTGTGGCGGTCGTAAAGTGAAGTTAACCGCAAAAGAACCGGCGCTGGATCAAGGCCCTCAGCTTGTACGATGAAGTAATCTACGGCTTCTTTGGATTGGCGAATATCACTGAAGAACGTCGCCATGTCATTGAGAGCTTCTTTACGTAAATCAAGTTTTGAATCAAGTTTCTTTTCAACTACGATGCGTCCGTATTTTACGACGACTTCGAGTTGCGCAAGTGCACTGTGGCCGTCTTGCATATTATAGAAACACCAAGCGGCCTTGTAAAGACCGTATGGATAGGCACGTGCCTGGGGATACTTCGCAACTGACTTAAAACTCTCAAGAGCTTTTGCAAATGCATGGCGGTTGTAATTAATTTCACCGACCGCGAGGTGCGAGTCAGGAACAAGCGGTGAACGCGGATACTCGTTCGTGATTCTAGAGAAGAGGTGCTCCGCTTGCTTATCTTCACCAAGTTGTTGGTGTGCGTAACCTGTGTTGAAAACCACTAAGTCCATGTTGCGATATTTTGGGAAACGCTTTGCGAGATCCATGTAAGTTGCAATCGCTTGGCGAATCTGTTTTGCTTCTGATGCCTCTTTTACTAAGGTCGGAGTGAGGCTGATGACATTTTCATCTTGCTTGTGCACTTCAAAAAAGCGGTGCGAACGTGCACGACGCATATAAAGTTCAGCTAAACGGAACACAATTTCTGGCTCCATTGCGGTGCCCGCGTGTTTCTTCTTAAGCATCATCAATTGCTGAAGAGCTTTTTTCTCAGCTCTCAAGACCAACATCTCAGTTTTCAATGCTTTAACTGTGTTGCCGGTTTCATCACCCTCTTGGAAGCGAAGTGCGGCCTCAACGCTCTCTTCTTTGCCCGTTTTTTTCTTCGAAATTGTCTTCGCGGCATAAGACGCGTTTGCAAAAAGCGCTACAGCCAAGATCATGACAATTGAAAGTCTCATTTTATTTCCCTCGAAATATTTGCTCATGACGCTTTTTTCTTTTCAGCATAGTCCTTAAGCATCTTTTCAGTATTCGAATTTAATTTTACAAATTTCACGCCGTATCGAACTGGCGAAGTGCTGTCTTCAACTTTCATAAACTTCTTGCTGACGACTTCGCAGTGAGCGTGAAATGGCGGCATTTCATCGCCTGGCTTGAAATGCAAGAAAAGTGGATGGCCAGGCTGAATGAGTGCGTTCTCAATAATGATGCCCGCTCCACCTTCGCCAATTTCAAGACTGTGGCCTTTCCACAATTGCTTTCCATCATGAACGATAAGTGAAGCTGTGTGAGCAACACGTGAGTGCCGACGGCGGAAGAAAAGCTCTTGCGCATCGGGAAGTACGGTTTCTTTTAGTTCACGGATCTTTTCTGGCTTAAAATCTGCGATCTCAGCAATGCGTTGCCAGCTAGTCAAACCATCGTGCCAAACGTAATCAAATTCGAAAACGCTTTTATCTTGAAGAAGCTTTACAAGCTCAGGGAAAGTAAATGGACCGAACTTGTGGTCGCCTTTCAAGACGAACCAGGCGATCGCATTTATTTCCTCGATACCTGCTTCTGTGTTTGTGGGAACAGCTGCTGGCTTCGGAGCCATGACGGGCTTCATCGACTTCACTTTTTCTGACAAGCTCGGATAGGCCATAAGCATGACCCAGTCTTGCGAGGACTCATCATAAAGGTAGTCATTTAGTTCAAGCTGTTTAGACTCGATTTTTTTCCAAATCTCTTCGAGTGAAAACGGCCCGCTCTGCTCGCCTTCGCGAGCAACGTAAAAAGCCTGCTGCATACGTCCCTCTGAATTAATAGTGCAAGGTTCTTCAAATAGCTATTCGGCGAGACTATTCAACAAGTTAAGAACTGTGGGCAAACCTCTACTGCGTTCAAGAAAGTGTCGAACTTTTGTGTACACGAGACGATGCAACTTGCGTGTCCCGGCCAAGTCTACACCTGAGATTCCGCCAAACTGTCGATCCCATTGCCACCCCATTTTAACATCGCCCCCACCTAATCCCATTTCGATACTACAAGGTGGCTGTCTGGAAAGGATTGTTGGGATGCCTCACGGCGTTCCCAAGCTGGAAGTATTTGTTATGGTGTCTTGCGGTACAAGTTCGGTGATTTCGCAGCGTACCCGCGAGAAATTACCGTTGTCCGAAGGACCGCAAGATGCCAGAACAAATGCTTCCAGATTGGGGCCAGCGTGAGGGAGGGAAAAATGTCAGGTGTGCTGGATAGAATTTTGAGGGAGGCTCATGGGGCGAAGTTGGCGGGCGAG
>JANOUF010000405.1:0-2806 GCA_031416685.1 Bdellovibrionales bacterium | reverse complement strand
AATTGGAATCCGGTTTGGTCCGGTTACCATGAGTGCGTAATGGAGGTAGCGTACGACGCCCGAGATCTCGCTCTCAAGAATCTTGTTTAAACGATCCAGAATTTTCTTAGTGTCAGCCATCGCGTTTCCTCTCTATTGGGTTCGACCAGAATCTATCAGCAAACAATGTTCGCGGCAAAGCTTAGTAGCCGCCCGCGCCACCTTCACCGCGTGCATCGAATGCACCTTCAAGAATTCCATTTGATTTGCGTACAACGCCGTAAACTTTTGCTACCGGCTGTTCTTTTACTTCGTGTCCGCGACTGCGTAAATTGACGATGACGTCGGGAGAAACTTTGTGCGCGTCGATGTAAACAGTGTTTGGCGCAAACTGATGATGGACCCGAGGAGCTTGAATTGCTTCGTCGATGTTCCAGCCGCTAGCGAGTATTCGATACACAACTTGGAAAACTGAACTGATGATTCTCGGGCCCCCTGGTGAGCCAAGTGACATGACGATCTCACCATCTTTTTCAACCAGCGTCGGACTCATTGAGCTAAGAGGACGTTTACCAGGTGCAACCTCATTTGCTTTCCCTTGAATGAGACCGAACATGTTCGGTTTCCCTGGCTTTGTTGTGAAATCGTCCATTTCATTGTTGAGCGCGATGCCGTACTCAGTTGTAACGACTCCAGATCCATAATTGTCGTTAAGAGTTTCAGTTAGGGCGATCGCGTTTCCGTCAGCATCGATAATAGAAAAATGAGTGGTTTGTTCACTTTCGCTGACCGGCTCGAGTTGCATCGCTTTTTCGTTTTTGAATTTTTTTGCGAGCTCTTGCAGATACTCAGCAGACGTTAATTTCTCTACTGGAATTTTTGCGAAATCAGGATCGCCAAGGAGACTGCGTCCACGGAATGACATTTTAAGTATTTCAGCAAGCGCGTGAAATTCATCGGAAGAAAGAGGAGACCGTTCGCGTAACTTTAAACGATCGACGAGGTTCAACGCTGATTTGATAACGACGCCGCCGCTACTCGGTGGCGGCATGAGATAAAGTTTATGTCCCATAAACTCAGTCGTGAGCGGTTCAAGCCACCGCACTTTATATTTTGCGAGATCTTCCATGGTCATGATCCCGCCATGGGTTTTTACTGCTTTGACGATGTCTTTGGCGACTGAACCTTCGTAAAATCCGCTCGAACCTTTGGTCGATAAAAGCTCGAGTGCTTTAGCTAGCCCAGGCTGTTTCAAAAGTTCTCCGGGCCGATACGATCCCGATTGTTTGAAAAATGCTTTTCGCGCGCCTTCAGTGAGTCGAACCATATTCTCGTTCGTGGTCTCAACCCATTCGCCACTAACGCGAAAACCTTTTTGCGCAAGTTCGAGCGCGGGAGCAACCACGCGACTCCAAGGAAGCTTTCCATATTTTTTGTGAAGCGCAATTAAACCAGCTGGGAGGCCGGGCACTCCGACCGCGAGGCCGCCGTCAGTTGAACTTTTGTTTTCTCCCTCGGTGTACATCGTCGGTGTTGAAGCTTTCGGAGCCATCTCCCGGAAATCAAGGGCTTCGGCAGGCTTGCCTTTCATCTTCACAATCGCAAATCCGCCACCACCAAGCGCCGCAAAGTACGGACCAGTAACGGACAGTGCTAACGATACCGCAACAGCAGCGTCGACAACATTCCCGCCACTTTCAGTAATTTTACGCGTGATATCGGCGGAGAGTGGAGAAGGGCCCGCAACCACGATTTTATGACCTTGAAAAGGTATCGCAGCCGCTTGGATGGAGACCGCAAGTATTAGAAGCGGGCAAAGTAAAGGCACAATAATTCTCACAGATAATTCCTCCGAGGATCTCTCTATGAAACTTGATTTAGAGAGGAATTCAAGCCAGAAGAACTAGGTCATGGAGCGTAAATCAAAAGTCAGAATTTCAGCTACGCGGGGTCTCCCAAACCCAACTGAATACGTGCAACTGCTCGATGGCGAGTTGCGCGATTGGGCGTTTAACGAAGAGCGCGCTCCTGAATTCAAAGACCGATGGCGAACTGACGTTTACAAAGTTCCAAACGACGTGCCGCTCGATCTCGAAATTGGGACGGGTAATGGGTACTTTTTTGCTCACCACGCAAATGGTAATCCAACTCGTTGCTTCGTTGGAATCGAGCTAAAATACAAGCCGCTGATTCAGTCAATCAAGCGAGCACTTCGAGGTGGAGCTAAGAACGTACGGATTCTGCGTTACGACGCTTGGGCAATTGACGAATTGTTTTCGACCGGCGAGCTCAACGATATCTTCATTCACTTTCCCGATCCCTGGGAAAAGAAGCGTCAATGGAAACATCGATTGATCGACGATGAATTTATGGGTGTAGCACATGAACTGCAAAGGCCCAACACAGTGATCGACTTCAAAACTGATTCACTCGATTATTTTGAATGGGCGATGGAGCGTTTCAAGCGAAGTCCTTACAAAGTCGAAGCAGAGACGCGCGATCTTTACCAGTCACCTTATCTCACTACTAACTTCATCACTCATTTTGAGAAGTTGTGGACTGAGAAAAACTTAAAGATAAATTACGCGCGCCTTCGCAAGCC
Organism: Bdellovibrionales bacterium; assembly: GCA_031416685.1. Taxonomy (GTDB): domain Bacteria; phylum Bdellovibrionota; class Bdellovibrionia; order Bdellovibrionales; family JAMPXM01; genus JANOUF01. The sequence goes on along the minus strand of JANOUF010000405.1, from coordinate 225 downwards.
CTAATACCACTTACACGACGTACTTTGCTCCACTTGTGCCGTTAAAGTCTCGGCCGAAATGTTCTTCGGCTCTGAAGTTAAGCCTTTCAAATACGAGTTTCGAAGCGACGGTAATGGAGACCATCCTGGCAGTGGACGAGTTCGGGTTTCATCAACCGGCTTTGGAATAAGAGGCAATTTAACCCCCTCGATTTTGCTGTTAGCCTCGAAAACATTCGTCTCGGA
>JANOUF010000404.1:0-1866 GCA_031416685.1 Bdellovibrionales bacterium | reverse complement strand
ACCTCGTTATGGGGGCATTATGGCGGCAACAATGCTAGTAATCAACGACAGACTCTATGTTCCGGACGAAGAAATTCATTTCTCTTATGCCCGTAGTTCGGGAAAGGGCGGTCAAAACGTCAATAAGGTGAATAGTAAGGCTGTTCTGACATGGTGCTTTGTTGAAAACCGCAGTTTACCCGAAGACGTACGGGCAAGATTTCACGATCGATACATGGCCCGGTTAACAAATGCCGGCGAGATCGTACTTCAAAGCGACCGGTTTCGCGATCAGCCGCGCAATATAAGCGATTGTTTAGAAAAGTTGAGGCAGATGATTCTTGACGTCGCAGTGGCGCCCAAGAGGCGCAAGAAAACCAAGCCGACATTTGGGTCTAAGCAGCGCAGGCTTGACGGTAAAAAGCGCGACTCGGTGAAGAAGAAATTACGAAGTGAAAGGTATTAGACATTTCAAACTCGACTTTACAGAAGTGGTTTAGGAGTATGCGGCAACAATTTTTTCGGAGGTCTTTTATGAAGTTGATTCTCGCGGTTCTAGTACTTGTCCCGTCACTATCATTTGCTGCAACCCGTTCGCTATGTGAGCGTCAAGTCGCGCGCTCGAGCGTTGCCAATGCGAACGCTGAAGCCATGAAAATGCAATACGCCGAAGCCCAAGCGGTATACGAGCGTGAACTCCAACAAAACAAGTCCTCAATTACTACAGATCAAGCTCAGCTTTCTGCGGCAATGAAATCTGATATCGATGCTGAGTGGGCGCTACTCGATGCCAACCTACGCGCCGAAGGTGCAAAGAGGACTGACGTAAACGGTAACCTATCGGACGCTTATCTCCGTCTTCGCAAAGAGACTGAAGCTCGCATTGATGTGATCGTCGCCCGCTATACAGCTGCAATGAATGATATTGCGTCGTCATACAATGCCGCTTCATATGCGAAAGTTATGAGCGCATATGAAGAGGCCGTCGCCGCCACTGAAGAAGCCCGATATGCTTACGAAGCAGCTGTAGAAGCTTGCCACTAGGACTTATGGAGCCAGCTGCAACCGAATGTATTTTATGTCGATCAAAGCAGCTGGGGAGCTTTACGATTGAGGGCGGGTCCGGAATCAAAACATATTTTGATTGCTCCGAATGCCGCCTTCGATTTTTAGATCCCGCTCTCCACCTCGCACTCGAACAAGAGAAAAACCGATACCTAGTTCATCGCAACAACAAGTTGGATGTGCATTATCAGGAGTTCGTAACTCCGTTATTTAATGTGATTTCGAATTTGTTTACCGAACCGGTTCATTGCCTGGATTTCGGGTCTGGCCCTAGTTCGGCACTCTCACATTTGCTTGAGAGGGATGGTTTCGAAGTCAGTCAATATGACCCCATCTTTTCCGACAACAAAGCGGTCCTCGATGAAACCTATGATGTCGTTGTCGCGACCGAGGTCGTTGAACACTTTTATCGACCCCACCAAGAGTTTCTTTTGTTGCGGCAACTTTTAAATGCGGGCGGGTGCCTTGGTCTGATGACGCAAATTCTGAACGACTCGATCGATTTTAAAAATTGGTATTACCGGCGCGATGACACGCACGTCGCTTTTTACCGTAAAGAAACATTTGATTGGATCACCACTCATTTCGGATTTCACAATGCCCAGATCCACAATGCGAATCTGATCACGATGCGCGGTTAATCTAGCGGGTTTTTTTGATAGCCGTTTTCTTCGCGGCAGCTTTTAATTTGTTCGCATCTGCCTCACGCCATAATAATAAAGCAACGATCGACTGGTAAGGGGCGAATTTCTCCGACAGCTTTTTAAGATCTTTGGCCGTCGGCATTTCTTTTTTCTTTTTCCAGACTTGGTAGCCTTTACG
>JANOUF010000403.1:0-7018 GCA_031416685.1 Bdellovibrionales bacterium | reverse complement strand
ACCGTTTTCTTTTGGCGGAATAAGCGCATCGAAGTTTGGACACGGTGATATCACCGGCCATCACAGCCTGGATTTTTGGTCGAATATTAAAAAAGTCACTACGAAATGGGAATTGCAAAGCGATTCCAACTGGATGTCATAGGTTATGAATATGAAAGATATCACGACGAGATCGAGCCATATTATTTTGGCGTCGCACGCAAACTTAAAATTTGCCGAGACGATTCCGATAAAATGGGGCGCTAAAGATCCAATGGAACGCGGACCTGTTGTTGCGAGTAACACGAATCCAAAATCTCGCAACGCAATCGGTACGCACAGCGGAAGTTACACTGTGTATCGTGCTCTATCTATTGCGAGCGGCAAGTTTCCCTCACAACACCGACCCGATCTGAACAACACACAAAGCCCGGTAAAAATCGGACCGTATCCGCAATGGGCGGATCCTTTGAAAATGGTTTCCGTGGATCCTTGGGGACTTGATCCGCAAAATAACTTCAAGCCACTTTTTGATAAAGGCTACGATATCCGTCCTACGATTGCGGTAACTCAAGCGCATTTGCAAATCGGAGAAATCAACGACGCTATTAAAGCTGGACGACTAAAACCTGACGGCAAAATCGTAAAAGAAAATGGCGACGTGCGTGTTACTAAAGTTGCGATTGATCCAGTTTGGTATTTGCCAGGAATCGCGGAGCGCTTAAACGTTGGTGAGGGCGAGCTTCGTCGTATTTTGTTTCAAGAAACTGGTGGAATGTATCCAGAGTTTATCACTCGTCCCGATATCAAAGTTTGGCTTCCGCCGATTGGTAGTTCGACTGCGTACATTTTTGGAGAAGCAAAAGATCTAGCGAATTCAAAAATCGAACTCACTTGCCGTGTGCACGATGAATGCAACGGCTCAGACGTTTTCGGTTCTGACATTTGCACGTGTCGCCCTTACCTGATGTACGGAATCGAAGATGCTGCTCGAACAGCGCAACGAGGTGGTGTCGGCATCATCATCTATTATCGCAAAGAAGGTCGCGCCTTAGGCGAAGTAACCAAGTTCTTGGTCTATAATGCGCGCAAACGGCAAGTTGGTGGCGACACAGCAGCGACTTATTTCCATCGCACCGAGTGTGTAGCTGGAACTGAGGATGCACGCTTTCAAGAGTTTATGCCTGATTGTTTGCATCTTTTCGGTATTACGAAAATCCATAACCTTCATTCGATGAGTAATATGAAATATGACTCTATCGTTAAAGGTGGCATCGAAGTTGTTAACCGAATTTCCATTCCAGATGATTTGATTCCGAAAGATGCCCAAGTCGAAATGGAAGCAAAGAAAGCCGCTGGATATTTCACGACCGAGCCTAAGAAGCCAGTTAGCGACCTCGCTAAAGTGAAGGGACGCCCGATCGATGAATAAGCCGACGAGTAATCAGGTGAGTAACCAGTTAAATTTAAGCGAGTCGCAGATCGATTATCTATTATCGCCTAAGGCGATTCGCGAACGCGCAGGAAAAATCTTTGAACTGACCGTCAATGGCAAGTCGCACTTTCAATTTCATCCTGATAAAATGGATGAAACCATTAGTTATGTTTTGAAAGTCATTCGAGACAAGTACCCTGATCTTGAAATTCCGTTTCACTCACGCTGGGGTCACTTTCGCGCAGGCGGAATTGATCGCGCAAAGCAGTTTGACAAATTGCTCGAGGGAAAAGTGGATGCGCTTGAAAAGGGTCGCGCGAAACTCGATCTTGTTATCACCTCGGTTTTGCTCGATGCAGGCGCCGGTCCCGACTGGTCTTATCTCGAAGCAGATTCGAAAAAGAAGTTTGATCGCTCAGAAGGCTTAGGCGTTGCGAGCTATCATATGTTTTGCGCGGGCGCGATGAGTGCCGACCGTAAATCCTTACGTGCAGACGCTTTGGGCCTTCGTGCCGTGAGTGCAGATGATTTAAAACACCACTTTCAAGTCGACGGCGCAAACCCTCTGGTGGGTGTCGAAGGACGCGTAGGCCTACTTAATAACCTGGCAAAAGCTCTCGACAACAAAACCATTTTTAAAGATGGACGTCCTGGCAACATTCTCGATTACTTAAGTGCAAAGTGCGGAGAGACAATTCCTGCGACAGAAATTTTGCGCGCCGTACTCGATGGCTTGGGTTCCATTTGGCCGGGCCGCTTACAAGCTGGCTCAGTCAATCTTGGCGACGTTTGGAGCCACCCTGCCCTAGGCATTGCCGGTAGTTTTGAATCGCTCGTGCCGATTCACAAACTGTCTCAGTGGTTAACGTACTCGTTGATTGAGCCAATTCAAGAAGCGGGATTTACCGTGACAAATGTCGAGGGCTTAACAGGTCTCGCAGAATACCGAAACGGCGGACTGCTTTTGGATTCAGGCCTTCTCACGTTAAAAAATGCAAGCGATCTCAACCAAGCATGGACTCCGGATACGTCTCTGATTGTTGAATGGCGCGCGCTCACCGTTTACTTACTCGATGAAATTGGTATGAGAGTTCAAAAAGCTCTTGGCCAAACGCCAAAAGAGTTTCCGCTAGCGAAGGTTCTCGAGGGTGGAACATGGTGGGCCGGTCGAAGACTTGCTAGTGAAAAACGTCCCGGCGGGGTTCCGCCCTTAAATATTAAAAGTGATGGAACTGTTTTTTAGCAATGAACGAAGGCAGAGGAATTTATGAAGGGCAAAGTCGAAATCCTAAATCATCCGCTACTGCGCCATAAACTGGGCTATTTGCGTGATAAAAATACGACTGGCGCCGAGTTCCGCGATCTGATGAAGGAAATCAGCCGGATGCTCGCTCACGAAGTGATGCGTGACTGGCAACATATCCGTCAGGTGGATATCGAAACGCCGATTGCGAAAACAAAAGTGGACCGAATTGTAAATGCACCGGTTATCGTTTCGATCATGCGTGCTGGCAACGGAATGTTGGATGCCGTACTTTCGATGATTCCGTTTGCTTCGGTGGGATTCATCGGGATCTACCGAGATAAATTCATCAACAACACGGTCGAATACTATTTTAAAATGCCTGCCGATATTAAAGGTAAGATGGCGATCATGTGTGATCCGTTGATTTCAACTGCGGATACGATGATTGCAGCCATTGACCGATTAAAAAGTTACGAAGTGAAAGAGATCAAAATTCTTTCGATTCTCATCAGCGAAGTCGCGATCGCGCGTATTCACCACTTTCACCCTGACGTTGATATCTTAGCTTTGAATATCGAGAGTGAAGTGAACGACCTGGGATACCTGGTTCCGGGTTTGGGTGATGCGGGAGATCGACTCTATCAAACCAAGTAATTCAACCTCGAATACGATATTGATCGGCGTAGCTGGCGGAAGCGGGTCAGGCAAAACGTATTTCGCCGATGCACTCGTAAAATCTCTCGGTTCAGATGTTTGTCAGGTTATTTATCAAGACAATTTCTATTTCGATCAAAGCGCTCGGTTTGATTTTGATGGTGGTGCTGTCAACTTTGATCATCCCGACAGTATCGACTTCCAATGTTTGGCGAATTGCTTAGCAAGCCTTAAGGAAGGAAAAGAGACCGAGATTCCTCAGTACGATTTTGCGACTCACTCGAGACTCCCTGTTACGAAAAAAGTAATTCCAAAATCTGTCGTAGTCGTCGACGGTATTTTGATATTTCACGCCGAACCTGTACGTACTCTATTTGATGAACTCATCTACTTTGATACTCCAGAGCCATTGCGTTTTGATCGCCGTTTGAAACGAGACGTTCATGAGCGGGGACGCTCCCCCGACGGCGTACTTAAGCAATACACTTCGCAAGTAAAGCCTATGCACGATCAGTTCGTGGAGCCTTCTAAGGCACACGCGGATGTTGTAGTTGCGAATGATCAAGATTTTGCAGCGGTACTCAAAAAATATCAGGAAGCTCTTAAGTCGCTAACGGCGTGATAGTATTCGCGCATTCGCACTACTTGCTCAGAAGGCGTTTTGTGATTGCTTCCGCGATTGCCTTTGACGACGAAGGGTTTTGGCCAGTTAAAAGTTCCCTGTCCTCTACGACATGACTTTGCCAAGCGGGTCCTTCAACGAAGATCGTACCGGCGGCACTAAGTTCTTTTTGTGGCGTCGTTTTCATCTTTGGGCCGACAGGTGTTTGCTTTTCCTCGGTGTCAGTAAACGCTGTAACTTTATAGCCTTTGTACGGAAAATTCTTTCCTTTAGTCGAAACAAGCACGGCCGGAGCGTGGCAAACGAGCGCAGTTGTTTTCTTATTCTTATGAAAGTGGTTGAGAACTCGAGCGACGTGCTTGTCATTTAGCATGTCAGCCATTGGGCCATGTCCGCCCGGAAAAAAAACGGCGTCGTACTGGGTGAGATCCTTATCACTTATATTTTTCAGTGAGTGAACTTTTCCTTCATCAAGCACAAACTTTTTTAACTCGAGGGCTTGATTAAGTTCTTCAGCTGATGGCCAATACTGCGGCTTACCTTTTTCATCAACCGCAACACTTGCCTGATCGACAGTCGGCCGATTTCCATTGGGCGTTGCAATCGTAAGTTCAAAACCTTGATCCTTAAGATGCTTATATGGGACAGAAAATTCTTCGAGCCAATATCCAGTTTTATAGACTCCACCGTCTTTCAGTGGCAGTTCGGAGGCGCCGGTAACTACAACTAGCACCTTCTTGTTTGCGTTTGCTGCAAACGCAACTGATGAAGTGAACAAACAAAACAAAGCGATCGAGCTTGCGCGCGAAAGTAGCGCTTTGAATTCCAGCGGCCGATATTGTTGTTTCCGCGCACCCATGTAAGCTCCAAACGCGAGCATCGTTCCAGCGACTGCATCCAGGAAGTAATGCTGCTTTGTCGACATCGTCGAGTAAATGATCGCAAGCCCGGTCATGATGCCCAACCACTGAATCCATCGTTTTTGCATACGAGTGCCGAGCACAACCACCCAACCCATTACGACGTGCATGCTTGGAGCGCAGTTAACACTGACGTCGACACTTCGAATGTGATTGAGGAGTGCTACCGAAAGACCGGTTGCGCCCTCCGGAATCGGATAAAGGGTACGATCAATCGAGGTCGGCAAAAACGTAAAAAAGAAAAACGAAACCGCGCCGGAAAATATGAGTGTATAGAACATTTCGAGAGCATCGCGCTCTTTTGCGGTTAAAAAGACGGCGCCTACCGTGAAGTACGTACCGACGTAAATCCAAATCGTCCAAATTTGTAACGGGATTAAATTATCTACCGCCGTTAACGGCACTGGCCACGGCTCGATAATTCCATAGCGATTTGGGATTCCGTAGGTGACTACGAGCCAAAATAAGATGAACGCACCAAACGGAAGGCGAAGAAGGAAACTATTCGGTACGGCTGGCCAACGCATGCGCTTGTTCCCATTTGATTTCGTAAGTTACGTTGTAGCCCCAATGGTCCGAAAGTAACCGGCCATTTATGGGCTCGACGAAGAGATGTTCCGCGTATACGGGGCGAATACTGACATCATATCCCTTAACCCGACCGTTGCGATAGAAGTGTTGGTCGGGATTGAAATCAAGACCTTTGTTTTCACGCAAGGCAACGTTGCACGCGACATCGCCCTTCAAGCAAGCGTCACTGACGTTGAACATTTTCGTTTCTTTGCACCAGTGTTGATAACAAGTGCGCGATGGCCAGGAGTTGAAATCGCCTATTGCAAATATCGGCTCAACGTCTGGAACAAATTTCGTGAGGAAGCGTTGGAAAACTTTAAATTGATCGATGCGAACTTTGTCGCGCCCTTCCATGGCCTGCGTGTGTGTGTTTGCAACGGTCAGTGGAAAAGGAATGTTTGGAATTTCGACTTGCACGGCTTGCGCGCCCTTGTTGGCGAAACAATCCCATGACGAACACATCATCGCGTTGTAAGCCACTTTCGATGTGCGCGTAATTGGGTAATCGCTCAATACCCTAAGGCCCGCATTGAGTGGCTTGAAAACGAGATTGTTTTTTTCGTTGCGATCAATTGCACGCGGGCCCCAAGCAACGTTTTTGTAATCAGCGACTTTTTCGATATCTTTTGTTTTCGAAGCGAACGCTTCCTGCAAAAGGACGATGGCGGGCTGGCGGTTTTGCTCCCGCATTTTTTTTAGTTCAGCACCGATATCCTTGAAGCGATCGTGTGTAACGCCTGCGACTTTCGGCAATCCTTTAACGTTGTAGCTCAGGATTGTTACGAGCGCGTGATTCTTGCCGATCAAAAGCACTTCAGGTTTTTTCATGACGTCAGCTTTAGTGGTGAACGTAAAAGCAGTGAGAGCGAATGCTATTACCGAGAGAGAAATTGTATGCATCTATAAATCGTAATGGATAGCTGTGAGCTTGTGCAACCCGCAGAGGTCGAGTTGTTGCTGTGATTTGTTTTCGGGAGTTTGATTGGTGTGGTCAGTGCTTTGGTCTGGGATGGTTGGAGTATGGGATCGAGTTCTTGGAATTCATTGGTTACGCCCGAAGGAACTATTTTTTGGGCAGACATGGTTCTTCGCCCGAACAGTTTATTTTTTGGAACACGGGGTGATTCCAAAAAACTAAGTCCTTCTGTCTTTGCTGGTCAGTGGGCCCAAGTTTTTTGGCTTCGAATTAAGTGGGCCGAGGATTTTTTGAGTGGAGTAAGTCGCATTGGAGGTTTTTGGTGTATGTTCGCGGCGCTGCGAATTTTTGAAGATCGTTTTCCAAATGCGGAGAAGAAAAATGTTGATCGAGTAAATAGTAGTTGACGTGACCTTCGAGATTCGAGAGTTGCTTTTTATTTTTGTACGTAACCAAACTCAATCTCGATCCGAAAACCATACGCTCTTGAACGCCACCGCAATTCAGTTTTCCCTCGGGAAAAGCACAAAAGTTGCATCTACAAACTTGGTGTATGCTGCTGTCAATTTCAAAGGGGGCGAGAATGAATTTTCAAAATCTTTGCGACACTTCACTTGATCATGAGATGGTTGCTTCCGTGAAAAACGAAACCAGGACTACCCTACGTGTTTTG
>JANOUF010000402.1:0-8052 GCA_031416685.1 Bdellovibrionales bacterium | reverse complement strand
AAAGCCTGAGCTTTGGCAAAAAAATGTGGATCGCGGAGTTGAAGTACTCAGAAACAAATTTGAGCGAGAAATCATTTTCAAAAGTTTTGCTGAATTTGTTGAGGCATCACTCAAAAGTTTACCTGAAATTCGCAAATCACTGACAGGACGTCTTTTGCGGCATCATGGGGCCCAGTCGCTTAAATATTTTTCGGCATGGATTGAGGAGAAGAATAAAAACCGAAAATCCAACGAAATTTGAAACTGCTTAGCGTGGAAGGAACTAGTGACCGGACTATCGAGTAAGCCTTTGCTGCGAGGACAGATCCACCAAGAAGCGTTCTTCGTAGCACTTGGCGCTTGTGCACTGCTAATAGCAAACAGTTCAAATCAGAAATCTTTAATTGCTAGCGTTGTCTACTCGTTAAGCCTTCTATTGTTATTCGGCTCTAGTGCTATTTATCATCGAATTCAATGGGAACCAAAAGCAAGAGTACTCCTAAAGCGTATTGATCATTCGGCCATCTTTGTACTGATAGCAGGCACAACAACTCCATTTGCTGTTCTGGCGCTGCCGGATGTGGAGGGAAGTAGATTACTTTGGGTGATCTGGACTGCAGCAATTGGCGGCGTAGCTCAATCAATATTTTGGGTCTCATCTCCTAAGTGGGTCACTACCCTACTTTGCATAATTGTAGGATGGATGAGCCTTCCCTACTTAGGATTTTTTAAACTATCACTTACGCAAGCGCACCTTGTACTGGTCGTGGTCGGTGGTGCCCTATACTCGATAGGTGCTATCGTCTATGCTCTTAAAAAACCGAATTTCTTTCCTGGAATATTTGGCTATCACGAGCTCTTTCATCTTTTCACCGTAATCGCTGCAGCTTCGCATTTCATTCCAATTTACAGCTTGGTTTCTCGACCGTAGCCGAGGCTTGGCGGCCGTGACCAACGGGAGTTCACTCGGGCCATCATGGCCCTCGCCCTTCGGGCATTTCGCGATTCGCACTTCGCGCTCGGCGCTCAATGTGCAAAAGGCGCTTCATGCGCCTTTTGTGAACCCGAGAAGGTGATTCGAGCTTCGTTACGCAGCCGAAATAAAAAAAGGCACCGTCTATGACGATGCCTTTTTTTAATTTGGGGTGACCAACGGGACTTGAACCCGCGACCCCCGGAATCACAATCCGGTGCTCTAACCAACTGAGCTATGGCCACCACATGAGAGTCGAAACGAGGTTCTTTTATAAAGGCCAAAGGCCCCCGGGCGCAACCCTTACCACGAAAAAAGCGCCCTCCATTAAGCTTTTGAGGGCGCTTTGCGAACGATTTTCTCTATATGTTTCGAGGGGGAAACTAGAGGTTGAAATCGTTGTCTGGAAGATTGTGATACTGAGGCAACGAAGTTTCGAATGAATCGATAATTCCGCTTGCTGTGTAAATCTCTTCGAAGTCCTGAACTTGGAACTTGATCACATCGAAGCTGCCAGTTGCGATGCGGATCTTACCGTCGCCTGAGCGAACGATTTTCATTTCCATCGCGTCGCCTTCGTCGCTTTGTAGTTTAAGTGTGTAGCGGCTCAAGCCTGGGATTGACGGCACACCCGAGATTGCTTGGGAGCTAAGAATCCGGAAAGTCACTTGTTGACCCGAAGTTAGTTTGAACTGAACAGCCGGTACTGATTTTTGATCCGCTGAGATGATTACTTTGCCAAAGCAGAGTTGGTCGATGTCGACGAGGTAAGCAGCATCCGCTAAATTTTGTGCGCCGCATTCAGTCGGTACGAAGTGTCCTGGCTCATGCACAACTGCATTTGCTTTAACTGAAACTAAGATCGCGAGAATGATTCCGAAGATGATTGATGCTGCTTTCATAATGCCCCCTTTGAGATGACATAAGGGTTTGTTTGCAGAGAACGTACCAACTCCCCATAGGAGAAATGCCTCATCCAAATAGAAGTAACGAGTTTAGGAGGGAAATCGGCGCAAAACTCCCCAGAGTGGGTGGTTCCAATTTAGTGCTGGAGTTCCGCTTCGGTGCCACCGGAATGACACCGATTTCTACTAATGCTGACTGCAATCTTTGCGCACGATCGCGCGTTCTGGTTGGCAAAAGCTGCCGTAAGATCGAGGGAGAGCCGTTGCTTCGGCCCATTGACCATTTGCGTTACAAACTCTGCGAACGCAACGGACATTTAGCAGGTCGGTGCGACAACGCGAATCTCCTGAAGGATTGCTTCCCTCACAAGTAAACGAACATTGGCCAAAGTCACCTTTGGGCTCACTGCAAATTGCTTCAACTGCGGCTTGGCTAGCAGCTGGTTTTTCGGCAGGCTTTGTCTGTTGAGCTTTGAAGTCTGTTGCGAAATCGAGCTTTTCAATTTCCTGCTCTTTCATTTCGCGAACTTCGGAGAGCGCACCTTTTTGGATGTAGCTCTTTAACTGCATGTCCGTCACTTCTCCAGGAGGAGGGCTGTTAATCGCGAAACTTGCCGTCTGCCCGCCTGGAACCAAAACTTTTTGTTCTTGTGCATCTCCGCCGAACTCAACTTTTCCTTCGAATGTGAAAACTTCTGAGAGCCACGACTTATCGCCTGGATAAAAAGTCGTAACGAAATCGGTTCCACGAACACCCGCTACTGCTGCTTTTGTTCGAACGTTAAACGAGTTGTCTTTGCTGTCGTATTTATTGTCTTTGTTCACTTGCGCACGAAGTTTTCCATACATGAGCGTGAGCATCGTTTTGTGCTTTCCGGAAGCGGCATCATTTTGTTGCGTGTCGATCACGACTTGAGAATCAGAAGCGACACTCAGAATATTTCTATCCTTGAGTTGCACTCTAACTTTACCGTCGCCTTCAGTTTGAATGACGTCGCCTTCAAAAACTTCGAGATCATTGCGAGCAAGTTCTTGCTTTCCGTTAGCGCGAATAACTTTCGCTTTACCTTGAGAATTTGTGACTGCACCGACTGGCATAAGTGCAACAACCGGAGCGTTTTCCTTTTGCGCTTTTTGCGCGATGTTTCCCGTTGCCTTTGAGTTCTGTTCAAGTTCCGCGATACATTGGTTCGTATTCTCTACTGGCACGCATGTTGGGCGTTTGCAGGATTTTACTTTTGAACCGTTCGGGCCGCACTTAGATGTGTAAAAAGTGAGATTGGTTTCAATCTCGCAAGGTTTGCAAGTTTGCGCCTCGCACAGGCACGAAACTTCGTCGCCTGGGGCTGCAGACGCCAATTGTGGAAACGCTACGACCAACGAAAACAAAAGGCTGAGCAACAACATACGTACCTCTGAAAGCGTGTGCAGGACTTAAGTAGAGTTGTTTATTCATCGGCCCATTTGAGACGGAAACTGAGTTTCATAATTAGAAAAAGCCGACGATTTACACCTGTGTCCTATTTTGAGCCGCGCGCTCGATCTCACGCAGTTTTGCGAATTTTAGGAACACGGAATAGGCCGCCCCAACTGCGATAATGAAGCCTGGAAGGCCGTCAAGAAATCCACCTTTGAGAAAATATGTCTCAATAAATTTCGATTTTGGCTTGAGGATCATTTTGAAAACGGAGAAGCGCTTACCACGGTCAAAAAGATCTTGGGCTCCGAGGCTAGAGTAATTGTTGTTGGTGTTGATCTGATCTTTGAGATCTGCAAACGGCCAGTGCCGAATCGGATTGCGAAGGCGAGCTACTTTCTCGCTTCGAACACGCTCGTGAACATGGCCTTCGCTCCACTTTGAAAATTTTCGATGAAAGAATCGCAACTGCCAATCTGGATACCAACCGCCGTGCCGAATCCAGCGTCCCATATTGAAGGAGAGCCGCGGAAATTCGACGCCGTGTTCTTCAGTGAGAGTCGCTGTCGCAAAAAGTTGGTGAAGTTCTAAACCGGCCTCAATGCTTAACGCTTCGTCGGCGTCGAGCGACAATATCCAGTCGTTCGATGCTAGTTCGATGGCTCGATTTTTCTGATCGCGATAGCCGCGCCAGTGCTCAACGAAAACTTTTGCGCCGAGATTGCGCGCGATATCCACGGTTTTATCGGTGCTGCCGCTATCAACAACGATCACTTCATCCGCAAAGGGCACCGATCGAATACAACGCTCGATATTTGCTTCTTCGTTAAAAGCAATGATTGTCAGTGAAATTGAAGGCCGTGTGCTGATGTAATTCGCCACGATCTGAAGGTCTCAAAGAATAGAGCACCTTGTCAAACATCGACGGCTTCCCCTCAAAATGCCATCCTGTGCACCTTAGAGGAGAAAATAAAATGCGCGCACTACTCGCACTTGCAATTTTGATCTTAGGTTCACATCCAGCTAGCGCCTATTTCACGACGCTTGATACAGGCGAGGTTATCCAGCCTCAACACTATCGCGCGATGGTTATGCCTCAACTTATCTTCGACGAATTCGAAGGAACAAACGTAATCGCTGCATTCGATACTGGAATATCAGAAGACCAGCAAATTCGTGGATTCCTGGGAATTGGCGAAATCGATTTTCAAGTCGGCGCCAACTATAAATGGATTCCATTCCCAGATGTGGAAGGCCAACCAGCAATCGGCCTCATCGGCGGAATTCAGTGGATGAAGATCGCGGATCGAAACGCACTGAGCCTTCGCGTTGGTCCAATTGTCAGCAAAAAGGTTGAAACCGAAGTTGGCGATTTCACACCGTACGCTTCATTGCCAATCGGTCTTACCGATTATGCGAACAGCACGTTTGTTCCGGTGCAATTCGCTGCAGGAACTGAGTGGCGCACACTTCAGTTTGATCAACTTACGTTTATGACGGAGCTAGGTCTCAACATCACGAAGTCGTTCTCATACCTCGCTGTCGGCGTACTTTACTACTTCGACGAAGCCGGCATTCGCCCTAAGGGCGCAGCCGCTCAGGACTTCCGCAAGGAATAGCTTTGATTCTATTTTAAATGTTGTTTAAGGGATTCTCGAAAGAGAGTCCCTTTTTTTTGGAGGGGAGTGGCCGCGTTCAAAGGTGGGTCTAAAACGCGCTGGCGCGAAGCGCTTCGCGTGCACGATGCACGCGCGCGTTTTAGTTAGTGCAAGGAAGCACGGCCCGCCTTTGAATGCGGGTGCTCCTCTCCAAAAAAGAAGGGGTCCTCTTTCGAGAACCCCTTTTCTATATTTTTCGAAATCGTACTAACTTAAAGACGTTGAGGTTAACTTTGATGCCGTGTCGGCTACGCCTCCCTCGCCTTTGGCGAAGACGGCATCAAACTTCCTTGAAGTCCGCGTCGACGACGTTGTCGTCGCCGTCTTTCTTCTCTGCACCCGCTTCGGCTTGCTGTCCACCAGCACCACCGGCAGCGGAAGCACCCGCTTCAGCAGAACCCTTCTTACTGTAGAGTTCACCAGCAAGCTTGTGGCTTAATTTCTGTAACTTCTCATAGACACTTTTGAGCTCGTCAGCCGAAGCGTCTTTCTTCGCAACAGCATCGCGCGCTTCAATAATCAAACCATTGCCCTCTTTGACGTCAGCTTCAGCAAAGATCGCAGCGTTCTCTTTAATAAGTTTCTCTGTTTGATAAGAGAGACTATCGAGATCGTTCGCAACAGTTACGCGCTCTTTTTTCGCTTTATCATCGGCCGCGTGCTCTTCTGCATCGCGAACCATTTTCTTAATTTCGTCATCAGAGAGACCGGATTTCGCAGTAATTTTAATTTCCTGCTCTTTACTAGTTCCTAAATCTTTTGCTTTTACGTGAAGGATACCGTTTGCATCGATGTCGAACGTAACTTCAACTTGCGGCATCCCGCGAGGAGCTGACGGAATTCCAACGAGTTCAAAGCGACCGAGTGTCTTGTTATCGCCCGCCATCTCGCGCTCACCTTGAAGAACGTGGATGTCGACGCTTGTTTGGTTATCCGTAGCTGTCGAGAACACTTGTCCCTTTTTTGTTGGAATCGTCGTGTTGCGCTCGATGAGTTTTGTCATCACGCCGCCCAACGTTTCGATACCAAGAGAAAGAGGAGATACGTCGAGGAGAAGTACGTCTTTTACGTCGCCCGCCAAAACACCACCTTGAATCGCGGCACCAACGGCTACGACTTCATCTGGGTTCACAGAACGGTTTGGCTCACGCCCGAAGAAATCTTTAACGGCTTTTTGGATCGCTGGAATACGAGTCGAACCACCGACCAAGATCACTTCGTCGATTTCTTTTAATGTCCAACCAGAATCCTTCAAAGCTTTTTTGCAAGGCTCAAGCGAGCGCTGAACCAAATCTTCAGTCATACGATCAAAAGCTGAGCGCGTAAGTTTAATCTGTAAATGTTTTGGACCGCTTGCATCCGCTGTGATGAACGGAAGATTGATTTCCGTGTCTTGCGCCGATGAAAGTTCGATCTTTGCTTTTTCAGCTGCTTCCTTTAAACGCTGAAGCGCCATCTTATCGCCCTTAAGATCGAGCCCTTGGTCTTTTTTGAACTCAGCAATCAACCACTCTAAAATGCGTGTATCGAAGTTATCTCCGCCTAAGTGCGTATCACCGTTGGTCGACTTTACTTCGACGACGTTGTCACCGACTTCAAGAATGGAGATGTCAAACGTACCGCCACCTAAATCGTAAACTGCAATTTTTTGATCTTTGTTTTTATCGAAACCGTAAGCAAGTGCTGCTGCTGTCGGCTCGTTGATGATCCGTTTAACTTCGAGGCCGGCGATACGACCAGCATCTTTTGTAGCTTGCCGTTGAGCATCGTTAAAGTAGGCAGGAACTGTGATGACAGCTTCTTTCACTTCTGTGCCGAGATAATCTTCGGCAACTTTTTTGAGCTTTGATAAAATCGCTGCCGAAATTTCCTCAGGGGAAACTTCTTTGTTGCGAACTTTGAATGCGCAATCGTTCCCTTTTTTTACAACATTGTAGGGAACAAGTTTCGTTTCAT
Source organism: Bdellovibrionales bacterium (assembly GCA_031416685.1). GTDB lineage: Bacteria > Bdellovibrionota > Bdellovibrionia > Bdellovibrionales > JAMPXM01 > JANOUF01. Next base: position 1,164 of record JANOUF010000402.1, on the reverse strand, counting down.
CGACAGTCTCTTCGTGCCTGCGACCGATAAAACGTTTTGCTGAGTAGATTGTGTTTTCAGGGTTGGTGACTGCCTGACGTTTTGCAATTTGACCAACTAGCTTGTCGTCATCTTTTGTGTAAGCGACAACGGAAGGTGTGGTGCGCGCGCCCTCTTCGTTCACGAGAACTTTCGGGTCTCCGCCTTCCATGACTGCCACGCAAGAGTTCGTGGTTCCTAAGTCGATACCAATAATTTTACCCATACGGAGCTCCTTTATTCGAGATGCTTCAAATGTGGTGCGTTGATGAATTTCGTCAAGGTGACGATTGAAGAATGTTGGTAAAAATCGGATGGATGACCGCTTTTGCTGCCCTGCGGCCATTTGGCGATGATCGCCTGCCCCAAATTAAGGCGTTTCCTAACGACCCGGGATGAAAATGTGAGACTTAATTGTGAAGCCGGATTGAAGTGCAGCTCGACGGAACTCGAGGACTTTGGACACATCTCCAGCAAATACGGGAGCAATTTTGAGAAAAACTTCTGAGGGAACAGCATAGGTTCCACCGTCAATGTAAGACCCTGAAAATTCTGAGTCGTGATCTTCGTACTGCGTGCGACCTTTTGAAATGAGTGAGCCCATAGACTCGTCCGTATTGAAGAAAACTGTCTGCCAAATTCCGCGATAAAAATTTCCGCAAGCGTCGTTAAAAACATCCGACAATATATAGGAGTGAAGAATTTTTGCTCGAAGGCATCTGCGCTTTGGATCGAACCCCGATGTCGCGCAAGCTTCATCTACTTTCGTCATTTTTCCGTGATCGTAATTTCCGTATTTTACTTCGTGATAAGTTTTGAGGTGCGATTGCGGGTACGCCGGGTACAAAGTTTGATCCGCACACGCAACTTCGACCGAAGAAAGCGATTCAACCCGAACTGCATCCCGATCACTATTGTCGGTCCATCCAATAAACGCCCGCTCACTCGGAACTGGTTCCGCACTGGCAAAGCTCAAAAACATCAGCAAAACTAAAAAGGTCACAATCGCTCCCAAGGATGGTTCGGTCGGTGATTTGTAGGTGGCTAAAGAAAAGGGGCGCACGAGACTAGTTCGTTGCTGGCGCCCTTGTAATCAAGGCTGCGACGGCACGCTCTGTTCGACGGCTCGGGCGACACTTTTTTTAG
>JANOUF010000401.1:0-4126 GCA_031416685.1 Bdellovibrionales bacterium | reverse complement strand
CGACAGTATGGATGACAAGCTCGTGAACCAAGTTCCGAGAATAGGATAATAGCGTATGATGAAGTCGTTAAATACCGCAGCCACGGGTATGAAAGCGCAACAAACCAATATGGACGTTATTGCCAATAACTTGGCCAACGTTTCGACCAATGGTTTTAAAAAGGCGCGCGCTGAATTCGAAGATCTTCTTTATGATAACCAAAAAGAGCCGGGATCTGCGACTGGCATGAACTCGATTTCTCCGACGGGAGTTCAAGTCGGTCTCGGCGTGAAAACATCAGCCGTCGACAAAGACTTCACCCAAGGTTCAACGAAAATTACTAATGGCGCTTTCGATATGGAAATTTCAGGCCCCGGCTTTTTCCCGGTGCAAACACCAAGCGGTCAAATCGCTTACACACGTGACGGAGCTTTCAAAAAAGGTCCGGACGGCCGAGTTCAAGATCGTAACGGAAATCTGTTAACTCCTGAGATTACGATTCCAAGTGATGCGACAGGTGTCGAGATTGGCGCCAATGGACAAATTCAAGTTATAACGAACGAAAGCCCGCAGCCGACAAGCATCGGTCAAATTCAACTCGTTTCATTTATTAATCCGGCAGGCCTTAAAGCAGTTGGCGGAAATCTTTTTATGCCGACGGGATCGAGCGGTTTGCCGCAGCAGGGAACTCCTGGGCAAAGTGGTTTCGGCCAATTAGCTCAAGGACAACTCGAGACTTCGAACGTGAACATCGTTGATGAGATGGTGAACATGATTCAAGCGCAGCGCGCTTACGAGACAAATTCAAAAGTAATTCAAGCAAGCGATCAAATGCTCCAAAGTGTAAACTCCTTAAGATAGGCGATATGAAGTTAGTTTTTGAATCTATCATTCTAACTCTAGCGCTTGTGATGGGAGCCCTCTCTCATGGAAACGCAGAATCGGCGACGGCAGCAGCCTCGTCGACTTCAGTCGCTAAAGCCAAAGCGCCTATCCGCTTAAAATCCTATTTCAAAATTGAAACGGGCGAGAAAATGACTCTCGCGCAGCTTATTGAGCGTAACGATGTCGCTCCCGCTATCTACAAGCGTATGGAAACCGTCAGCCTCGGCTCTGCTCCGGAAGTCGGCGAGCAACGCATTTTCTCTTCGAAAGTATTAGCCCAAGCCATGCGCGCAGATGCAGAGCTCGCGAAAATCGACGCAATTATTCCGAACAAAGTAACTATTGAAAATCGTGGATTCATTTTAAGCGAAGACGCTGTCAAAGAGGATCTCCTCGAAAAATGGAAAACTTCGTGTGTTGAATGTGAACTTTCAATAAAGCGTCTCGGGCTGCCAATGTTGCCAAAAGAACTTGAGAATCACGCATGGTCGATCGAAGCCGATTCGCAAGTGCCCAAAGGTCATTTCACCGTTAAGTTATTTGTAAAACGCGATAATGGTTCAGAAGCTCTCTATTGGATCAACGGTAAAGTTGAAGTGCGAAAGCTTGTACCGGTTCTCACGCGTTCATTACTTTCAGGCCAACGCCTCGCAAATGAAGATTTCCGTTGGGAGTGGCGCGATATCACTCAGGCTCAAGATGGATTCCCGAACGAGAATAGCATTGTCGGCCAGAAGCTTCGTCTCTCAACTCAAGCAGGACAAGTTCTTTATTTTCAGAATCTCGCTCGTGAAAAAGCCATTCATCGCGGCGAAGTCGTTCGCGCAATCGTCGGTGAAGGCACTTGGCAAGTCTCTCTCGAAGCTGTGACTGAATCTGATGGATACATCGGCGACATGATTAATCTCAAAAATCGCCAATCGAATAAATTATTGTCGGGCGAAGTCGTCGGCCGTGGCGAGGTAAAAATAAGATGAATATGCAGATGAGTAAAATGTCGTTCTACCAAAAGTTGATTATTTTAGTGCTTGCTCTCGGAATGTGCGGTTGCGCATCGATCGGGAAAACTTGGAAATCGCTTATCAGTAGCGAGCCCGAGCAGAGCCAAGCGAAAGTTTCAAAGCCTACGAACACATTCAGTAACAATAATAATTCTTTGCCTTCAAGCGATCGCAAGTACAAACGAGTGACTCGCAAAGACATCGAAGATGGTGCGCAGCTGAGCGCGCGTTCAGGCTCTCTCTGGGTTCCAGAAGGCCAAGGCGCTTATTTGTTCTCTGAAAATACAGTGCGCATGATTGGTGACCCAGTTTCAATTCGTATCGAAGGCGAGCCGAAAGAACAATTGAACGCAAAATCAGAAGTCATTCAAAATTTGCTCAAGCAACTTGAAGAGCGTCGCAAGCGTGCTCAGACACGCTTAGCACAAGAAGAAAAAGCGAAAAAAGATAGCGACGAAAAAGACAAGCCGGCTGACGCCCAAGCGAAAGCGAATCCGACTGGCCAACAGCCTGATGCTCAACGTGACCCTGCAAGTGCAGATGGTGCATTCACAGTGAAAGCAGTTCCAACTCGCGTTGTTGAGCGCATGGTCGACGGTAACTATCGTGTTCGTGGTGCGCAGCCATTCATGATCGGTGGCCGCGAATATAAAGTCATCGTGTCAGGGATCGTAAGATCAGAAGACTTCAATGAACAAGGTGTGAGTTCGTCACAACTTCTTGACCCTAGTTTCGATATCGTGAGCGCCAAAGGTGCAGCAGCCGCGGAGATGCGACAATGAGTTCAACTTTCAGACAACTTCTATTTCTTCAGTTTTTGTTGATCGCAGTCGCGATTGCAATCGCAACGCAGTCTCAAGCGGCACGCTTGAAAGATATTGCGAACATCCGTGGAGTTCGAACAAACCAACTCGTCGGATACGGAATCGTTGTCGGTCTCAACGGCACGGGCGACAGCAAATCAGAATTCACTTCTGCATCAATGGTTCGAATGCTCGATCGTCTCGGTATGAAGCTGGCTGAAAAAGATATCTCGAGTGCTAACGTTGCTGCTGTTATCGTGACGGCTGAACTACCGGCATTTGCACGCGCCGGTAACAAAATGGATGTTACGATTAGCTCCATTGGCGACGCGAAAAGCTTAAAGGGTGGAACGCTCATTCAAACTCCACTCCGTGCGGCTGATCAACAGACGTATGCAGTTGCTCAAGGTGTTGTCCTCGTTGGTTACAGCGGAACGGGCGTACACGAAACTGTGGCACGTATGCCGAACGGCGGAATGATCGAACGCGATATGGATGCAGACTTTGCGTCACGCAATATGTTTCGCATGACTCTCCACAATCCGGATTTCACAACTGCCGCCCGTACTGCGAAAAAAATCAATATGGAACTCGGCGGAAAATACGCTTCGGCCCTCGATGCAGGAACAATCGATTTGATTACTCCGGCACCGTATGAAGGCAAAGGCGTTGAGTTACTTGCTATCATCGAATCACTCCAAATTAATCCGGATACTCGAGCTAAAGTTGTCGTAAATGAAAAAACCGGCACCGTCGTTATCGGTGAAGGCGTGAAAATTTCAAGTGTCGCAATTTCTCACGGAGATTTATCTCTCAAAGTGGGCGAAGGCGGCGGTAAAAAAGGCGATGGCGATAAACTTGTCATGTTTCAAGAGGGTGCGAACGTGGGCGATATCGTGAAAGCGATCAATAAGCTCGGCGTGACACCAAAAGATTTGATTACGATTTTGCAAAGTATTAAAGCTGCCGGCGCTCTTCAGGCCGACATCGAGATTTTATAATCGCGGGCTTGCTCGCGATTGGCTGTTTTTGTTTTAAGAAAAACGTTTCAGACATATGGATGTGTTTGGGACGCGGGGGAAAAGTGAGTTAGAGAGCGTTGGCCATGGAGGGTCAAGAGATTTCCAGATGTTTCGAGCAGGAGACATAAGGGCGAAATTCAGTGCGATTAATACTCAGGATGAGTATTTGTACCGATGATTGCTGGAATTTATGCAGGATGCATTACGGGTTCCTGGCTCACTTTCCTTTTTATTGTTCTACAACCGCGAAAGACCTTAGCTGGATGCTTCGGTCACGCTAACAAGGAGTCGATGTGAAAATCGACAACTATAAAGCACTTCATCCAAAAGCTCCTACGTCGAAAGACTTAGATGCACAGATCCAAGATGCTTCGAAAATGTATGAGAAGCATTTTTTAACAGAAATGGTCAAAGCGATGCGGACTACCGTGACGC
>JANOUF010000400.1:0-21342 GCA_031416685.1 Bdellovibrionales bacterium | reverse complement strand
GTACAAGGTTTCGTTGCTGATCTTTCAAGTTCACAACTCAACGCTCTTAAGAATTCAGTCGCTGACCTTAAAGCAACCGAAGATATCGAGCTTTTTGCCTCAGCGGCACCGCAGCCTCCTCAACCGGTCCAATCAATTCCATGGGGAATCAATGCAATTCAAAGTACGCAAGCTTGGTCGTTTACTCGCGGCGCTGGCGTAAACGTATGTATCGTCGATTCGGGAATTGATAAAACACACCCCGACTTGCAAGCAAACATTATTGGTGGTCGTAACTTCGTAGTTATTAAAGGCAAAATTGATCCAACAAAATGGAACGATGACAATGGGCATGGCTCACACGTCGCAGGCACTGTTGCAGCACTTGATAACGGCATTGGTGCTGTAGGTGTTGCCCCATCTGCAAACCTATTGGCAGCGAAAGTTCTTAACTCACGTGGCTCTGGCTATCTTTCAGATGTAGCCGATGGCGTGACATATTGTGTGCAAGCCGGCGCGCAAGTTATTAATATGAGCTTGGGTGCTACTTCCGATCCAAACTTAGCTTCTCCGTTAAGGTCAGCAGTTGAGGCGGCTATCAATGCAGGAATCGTAGTTGTGGTCGCTGCTGGCAACGAAGGCGCCAACATCAACACCAAAGTTCCAGCCGGTTACCCGCAAACAGTTGCGGTAGCAGCTGTTGATCAAAACATGATCTTTCCAACGTGGTCGAACTTCGGTCTTGATACGGATGACTTCGCTGCGCCAGGTGTCGGCATTTATTCTACTTGGAAAAGCAATGGCTATAACACGATTAGCGGTACCTCTATGGCGGCTCCGCACGTCGCTGGTGTTGTCGCACTGAAAATCAGCTCAGGATCTCTAGGTCTTCGCGCGACAACTCTGAACCAATCGATTTCTACTGAAGGTGCAGGCCTCATACAGGCACTAGACACCGTTCTAAATCAGTAGGATGAAAACCAGCAGTCCTATATCGGCCGCGCAAAATAGTCCGGCATCAATCAAGCACTGATGCCGGCCATAAAACTCTGAAAATAGTATCTAGGCTTTTGCTCGCTGACTTTCAAGGTGGCGCTTCGTGGCTTCAGGGAGTGACTTCCACATACGTGACGCGAGAAAGACCGACAAAATCGCAAATGGAATCAGGAACGCGGGCCAATAAGCCCATGTTTCTGGATTTTCTTTGACGATAACTTGTCCAAGCACGAACGATTGAAGGCCTGAACCAATGTATACAAATCCGTCTGTGATACCGCTTGCAGTAGCAGTCATCTTACGGCCACCAAAGTCGGCGGCTGCAGTACCTGACATCATTCCATGAATCGATACGGCGAGCAGTCCAATGGCTACGGCACACACTCCAACGACTAACGGCCATGACAATATGTTTATAAACATGATGCCTGAAAGAACTGCGCAGAGGGCGGCAGCCATTGCGACCGGCGGTCCACGTCTTGATTGGAAAAGCTTGTCAGAAATATAGCCAGTGCTGAACCCACCAATAACTCCGGTGATACAGAGTAAGAAGCCCCAGTGATCCTTAATGTACGATGCTCCTACCTGTTCAACGTTGTTCGCAAACACGTGATACCACTGAACGATGCCGTTTCTAACAACACCGTTTGTGAATTCGATGAACGCAACAAGCATAACTACTGGGTTAGTGAAGATCGCTTTGAGCATGTCACGCTTACGATGTTCAACGTGCATCAAGCCGCTTGAAGCATCGTGAGTATCAAAGTCTTCGTGACCAGCGAGCGACGGAGTGTCTTTAACAAGGATGATGTTCAAAATTAACCAAAGAAGTAAAATTGCGCTTGGGATAAAGAAGACGAGCCATACTGCATCGACTCCATTCGTGCCTGTGCCCAAGAAATTTTTGAAAATGTACGACAGACCGCCGGGATCTTTTGGAGTTACCCGTGCAGCGTCAGCAATTTTACCGTTCCAATCGAACGCAAAATAGATACCGACTGAAATGAGCGTTCCAAAGATTGCGCCGAAAATTCCGCGTTCGCGCACATGAAACCAATATGCTTTGTTTTTGATAATCGATACTGCGCCGTAACTCTGGAAGAACATGTTCCCGGCGTAGAGCATAGAGAGAACGAGAGTGGCGTCCATGGTGAGTTGATCATTCATCAACAACCAGACTGCGACGCCCATTGCGATATTGCACATCGCCGCCCCAAAGCAGGCGAGAATGATTCCGCGTTTACCGCCGATTTGATCGACGAGAGGCCCGTTGATCAAAAACGATAGGCCGTAGGTGATGGTGCCTGCAGCGAAGATTGTTCCAAAGCTTGCAATCGACATTTTGTCGCCGAGTGCATTCTTCGCAACGTTGACGTTATATCGAGCCATGTACAAAAACGCGTAGCTCATGCCTAGCGGGAACCAGTTCAAAAACCGGCGCCACATAAAGCCTTGAGAGTGACCAAGCGGATTGTAACGGAAATATAGGACGATGACCCCAAGAAGGGTGATAAACACGATCAGTGGTTCCACAGTTGCGCCTCTTTTTTAGTTGAGTACGAGCCGCCCGGGATTCAACACGGACCATGAGGCTGAGGCAAGGATTTTTGCCTCTAAAATTAACATTATAACCATTCTCTGACGGACAGGGATGCTGCTTAGAGCGGGATATACGATACGTTGATCTGAGTGCTAGGCGCCGGGGCCTCGTCAAACACTAGGTTTTTGCCTTCCATGTGATAGCCGATTTCTTGAGCAGGTGATAACTGCACCTGAAGAGACCCTGGCTTTGGCTCGCTTTGCAGTTGGAAAGAATGCACGAGCTTACGAATTTTATTGGAAATTTCTTTGAGCGGCGGACCGTAGTCTTTAGCACAAATCGAATAAGTTGCGCCGCCTGTTAGCTTGGCAAGATTATCGACGTATCGGCCATAACTAGCTGAAGCGTTGACCCGTGGAAGCTTGGTACCAGTTTGTTCGTTTAAACATTTCTCATCATCTGGCTTTATGATGATGCCGTATGCAGAGAATTTTTTCTTATCGCCCCAAGCTCGTTTAACAACTTCGACAACCGCCTCAGGCCTGACAGCGCGATTACTTCTGCCGTTACTCATCTCATCTTCGTCTGTAATGATTAGAACAGCGAAATCTACGTTGTCGCGAAAGAAGCCCTGATTCACGGTAGCCGCTTGGTTCACTGCCGCAACAGTTGCTCCGAGCGCTTGCTCGTTTGAAGAACCACAAGTCATACCGTTACATTTACGAACAACAGTTTTCTCAAAAAGCTTTTGCGCATTAGGAGTGGAGTTCAACAAGACTTGCTGTCCCGGGAGGAACTCATCGAGACGGCCTTTGAGCGCATTATCTGAGTCGAGATCTGTCGTCGTAACACCGACGTGCCAATCAATACTAGAAAGGGCACTTACGAAGCTTGAGAATTTCGCGCCGAGTTTCTTTTGGTCGGCTTCCATTGAGTAGCTGTCATCGCTGATAACCAAGATGTCGACTTTATTTCCGCCGGCGTCTTGATTGAAACGCTCAGCAACTCGCGGCTTGTCGTCATCGGGTTTGTGATCGGGATCATCGGGGTTCGTTGGGTTGCCAGTACCACGCTCATTGCTCGGTTTATTTTTCTGCTCGAAGCGGGCGACGCCGCAGCTAAACAGAAAGCCTGAGATTGTTAGCAAGCTGAAAGCCGCGATGAAACGAGTTCGAAGTCTCATGCTTCCCCCTGACATGTTGTCTAACAATCATCATAGACAAGCCACGCGGGGAGCCAAACATTTTCGCTTTAAAGGCTAGTCAGAGGTCTAGCTTTCCTTACGTTTTCTTTTTTGCCCGCGTTCGTAGGCAACTATCCAATCGGATATATACCCTTTGTATTTCAGTCGAACCTTCTTGGGCATATTGCGGTAATCACCGATCTTTTTTCTACACTCAGGGGCTCCGCATTGGCACTTCATCCGCCACCAATCGTTCATCTCGGTCATTTCGTAATCCCAAGTGATCTCCTCGCCTTTTTCAATCGTTCGCATGGCGACGATTCGGGTGCGCTTCCTAATTCCGCAGTTGGGATTACACGAATGATTAACTAGCCGGGCGATGCCCGCAGAGTCTCGCCACACAGCTGGTCCGATTTGGATGGCGTGGTTCATGATGTCGTCGGTCCATGCATCAAAATCGTCATCATAAATGGGGCCATCAAACGCGGCGATAGCTTCGCCCTTACGAATTTTTGCATTGGCAAACACACCACGCCCATAACGCTTGGTTGTTTGGATTTTAACCTTTGGACTATCCATGAGGGTTGTCATAGCCGGTAAACGTCACTTTGTTAAGACCCTGGCAGTGTTCGGTACTTAAAGGAGAATCCAGTCAGGCTAAAAGGGGGCATAAATCTTGTACCTCAAAGGAGGTAGTCCCCTTTAAAGGAGCCAAGCAGATGAAATTTAAAGTTTATGTCCTAAGCCTTCTTACTCTCGGCCTCGCGACACTTTCAAGCTGCGCACCATCTAGCGGTGGCGATGACGAACAAACTGTTAACGGATTCTCTAGTTCTGGCTATTACCAAGACGATAGCACCTTTGAGCCCGAAGAAAATTCGTACGAGTTCCAATAGAATTTTTGAATTAAATTTGCTGATTATTGTCGCGCGCTTTTGCGATTTTCACTTTTCCCTACATTCCAAATTTGAACCACACCCCAAGCGTTTGATATCACAGCCATTCTCATTTTGAGACTGGCTTTTGGCTTGCTTGTCTATAGCTACATGAAAGCTCTATCGCTAATTTTAATATCGCTATCAATGTTCGGATGCGCAGCCCGCTGGACTAACGAGAATGTCGAGACTGGCTTAAATTCGATTTTGAATCAGCCAGCGGGTTCGAGTGGTACGAACCTCACGCAAGCTCCGCTTGATCCCGTAGCGGTTGAGAAATCATGCGCGACATACACTCTTCAAACAAAAACGACTCCCATTACGTTCGAGCGTTCTCCGGTTGGCTGTGCGTGGGGCGTGAACGACAATATGAATATGCACGATCGGCATTTTCAAGCGCGCATCGAGCAAACTCAAAATGTGGACCTGCCACCCGGCGCACTGATTTGCGGAATGAAGCTCATCACCAACTCATCTAATTTCTATTATGACGATGAGTTTATTTTGGATTTCAAAGGTTTGGTAATGGCAAGTTCAGTTGATTTTACCAATACGTTTCTGAGCGATGGAAATTATGTACGTTATGATTGGGGTCGAATCAAAGCGCGTGCATGGGCGAGTGTACCGATGACTCCGTATTGCGCGGGGAGCGATCGTGGTTTAGCTTCCTGCTCATGGCCAGACACTTCAACGAACGGCCCAATTCTGTTAAGCTACGACGATCAAATCATTCAAGAAATAACTTCACTGACGTCACTTGATCCGCTCCATCAATTTCGTATGACGGTCACAGGCGACAACGACGATGCAGTCGATTGCCGCCACGATCCAGTGACTTTTGATGTTGAGATTTCTTACGTTCAGTAAGGCTAGTTTGCCTTCAAAATACACTTTAAAACTTCAGCGTTACCATCATGTGGCGCTGTTGCACTCAAGTCTAAGATGTCGAGTACGAGTGGGAAGACATTTACATTATCAAATGTCGGTATAACTAACCCTGATTTGAACTGTGGTCCTTTTGCAATAAACAATGCGTGCATGCTTTGATTGCTCGGGTCCCATCCATGAGTCGCTTTATTCAGCTTCAATGGTTTTTCAGGCGTGATTTGGTCGAGCAAGTAATACGGCATCTCTGCGACTAAGACAATATCGCCCACGCGAGAAGCATGATCGTATTTGAATTCTACTGGGAGTTCGCCACGGCGATAAACCCTGTAGTGAGCTTCACTAGCTTTCAAATCTTCATATGCTTTCGCAACAAGGGCATCGTCATCACTGTAGAGATTTACAACCGCACCTTTATCGCCCCAGGTGAATTTGCTTAAGTCCGTGATGCGCCCGAGCTCGACAACTTTGTTCGTATCCAGATTTTGCATACCGTGATCCGAAACCACGATCATATTCACATTGAGATTGCGATCGGTGATGAAGCGATCTAGACGACCAACAAAGTTGTCGATCGTTAGCACAGCTTCTTTTGTCTGTTCAGAGTCTGTACCAAACTTATGTCCCGCTGAATCTACGTCGGAAAAATACAAGCCTACAAGATGTGGTCGGCTTTCATCTGGCAAGGACAGCCACTCTTCCACTTTTGCAACTCGGTCTTCATTGGGAGTATCGTCGGAATACGGCATAAAATAAGTAGGATCAACTCCACCAATTTTACTTTCAGATCCAACCCAAAAATAAATTCCTGTCACCATTCCTGCGCGCTCAGCAATTGTCCAAAGAGCGTCAGCCAAATACCAAGTTCCGTCGCGTACAGTTTTTCCAATACCAATAGAATACTTCTCTTTGCGGACTTTATCGTAAAACGAGTTGCCGACGATTCCATGATTTCCAGGATAGCGGCCAGTCATGAGCGTGATGTGATTCGGGAACGTTAACGATGGAAAACTTGGTTTCATGCTTTCCGCGCGTACGCCACTTGCCGCGATCTCGGCCAAGTGGGGTGCTCCAAATTTTTCAATATAATCAAATCGGAAGCCGTCGATTGAGATCATCAAAACGGTTGGCTTTTGCAAATGCTCAGCAGAATTTGTCCCGCCTGAAGTTGCTAGAGCAACGGTAACGAGAGAAACCAAAGAAGTGAGAGCAATTAAAAATTTCATAGACTTCGAACCTCGCGCGGAAGAGAGAGCCTAAGAGAAACACCAGAGGAAGCTAGGCGAGGCCGTAATAAACGTCAATTAGAAGCGCATTCCCATGTAAACTCGTGCTAATGCAACTTCGCTCGAAATTTTAAGTGATTCTGTCTCGTAACTAATCGTACCGCCGCTAGCAAAGAAACCAGCAAAAAACGTATCGCCGTTAAAACCGAGTGAGATTAAAGCGTCAGCTAAGACACCTGTTGTGCTGAACTCTCGATTCAATGTCCCATCGAAAGTTTTTCCAAAGGTGGGGCCGTAACCAAGGAGGCCCGTAAGAGAAACAAACCATTTACGAGCAAAGACGAACGCGTGGCCGTAGCCACCCCGAAGAATCACACTTGTAAAACGACCTTCACGAAGATTTTGATCGGTGCCGAAGTCAGACCGAGTTTGCGAAGTCAAAATTGGCGCCGAATCTTTGAATCGGGTGTCGCCAACGTAACCGCCGGCTAGCCACGAGCCACCACTTTCGTTTTGTCGTACGGTTTGGTCCCACGCAGCTTTCAGCGAAAATTCGTCAGGCTCAAAGGTGTAGGTTCCACTCACGGATGCGTTGGTGACTTGCAGGTCGGGTAGTCGGATGTATGGATTTGTGCCACCCGTAGCTGGATCGATACTCGAAGAGTTCTCAATGTAAAAACCGGTGTAGCGTTGAGCATTGAGCGAAAGAAACAATGAGGGGAACGTCAGCGAGAGACGATAGTCATCGTATTCCGTTTCTCCCTTTAAAAGTTTTTGATCCTCTGGCGTAGGGACACGTGTGGCGTAACCGATACCAATAATGCTTGTCGAAAGATCGACGCCGACTTGGCTATGTATGTGCGGGCGCATGATTTGTTTTCGGTTGTTCGTGTCGACTTTTGGCACGATCACAACTTTAAAAGATGGAGCGTCAACAAACGGCTTTATGGAAATCGCACCATCTCCGAACCCGCGCACATTTGCATGCGCGGAAACAGATAGGAGCAGGACTGTGAAAACTTTAGTTAGAAGTTGCACGAGCGACTGCAGCCTCAGCATTCAAAATGCCACCAGTCACCGAATAGCCTCTCCAGCGTTTTACTGGAGTAACGGTTTCAAGGATGATGCTTCGAACCTGGGTGTAATTCAGGCTAGGACGTACGCCCCAAACAAGTGCCGCAACACCTGCCACGTGTGGAGCCGCCATTGACGTACCGTTAAGGTAATCGTACTTCGCCTTCGTTGGCTTGCTCGGCACAGAACTTGTGACATCGACTCCAGGTGCAGCGAGATCAACCGAAATGCGACCGAAATTTGTGAACCAAGCTAGTCCGCCGCCGCGATCGCTCGCGCCCACGGAGACGATGTTATCGACATTCGCGCCAGCTGGGAAAAAATGTTTGCGGTCAGTGAACTCGGCATTGTTTCCTGCCGCTGCAATCACCAATACACCTTTTTTCGCAGCATAGGTGATTGCTTGTTCGATGAGTTCGCTTTGACCTCGATCTCCCCAAGAGCAGTTGATGATTTTTGCGCCGTTATCCGCAGCATAGATCAAAGTTTTTGCAGCATTCACCTCGGTGCCTTCGCCGCTACCGGTGATAAACGGTATGCTCATAAGTTTTGCTTTAGGAGCAGCACCAATAATTTTTTGGCTAAGAGTAGCTGCGATTGTGCCAGCAACGTGAGTGCCGTGGTAATGGTGGTCCTTCGAAGCGGGCTTGTTATCGACGAAATCCCAACCATGGACATCGTCAATGTACCCGTTACCGTCGTCGTCAATCTTGTTTCCCGCGATTTCTCTTGGGTTTATGTAAATGTTTTGTACGAGATCCGGGTGATCCAAATCAATTCCCGTATCAGAGACGGCAACAACGACACCTTCGCCGTATGCACCTTTCGCCCAAGCGCCCTGAGCCTTAATATCGATCATTCCCCACAATTTTTTTGGAACCCCAGCCTGTGGCTCAATAAGTTGAAAGTTTTTGAGTTCGCCGAGGTCTCTTAAACCCTGAACTGAAACCTTGTCCTTCGTTACTAAAATTCCAAGTTGAGGAATCGTATCGATCACGGAATCGCCCAACGCAATTTCAATACCGCGATTTCGGTCTATCATTTGGTAGATTCTAGGATTAGCGAATGAGCTTTGGCAGAAGAGAAAAAGTACAACAAGAACGGTCGATTTAAGCATCTGTATGTCCCCCCGGAGCCATGTTCCCGAATCAAAAGTGGGGGGTCAAATCAATTGGATTTGGTCTACTCGTATTCAGCGTCTGCGTCGAACTCGGCAGGCGGTTGACCAAGGAGGTGAGTGTGCCCTCCGGCCGAATCGCCATCGTCTTCGCCCACATCTTCGGCACAGCCGGAGATGATCGTAAAGCACCCTACGAGGGTCAGAATAGCGATGAGGCGGCGTAACATATCGATCCCTTACAAATGAGTGCAAAATGAGTCTGATTTACTTTTCGGAAACTTAGAGTGATTGCTTTAAGCCGTTTGTCTAAAGCGAGTTGGGCGCAAGCCCCAGCCGTCTCATCTTGAAACAATCTGTGCCGTAAGGCTTAAGACGCATTCTCCCGATATGAAACCAGAGACATTTCCCATGGAGAAACGTGCGGAAAAACGTTCGGAGAAGACCATGAAGTTCATCCGCTACTGGCCAGCGCTCATCGTGTTTAGCATCGCCTTCAACTTAGGCTGGTGGTTTGCCTTTAACGAAGAAGAGCAAGTTGCGAACTTGCAGATGAAAGAACGGTCATTCGAAGTGTCGAGTGTTGACCTCGATGAAGTTCAAAACCAAGTTGACCAGCTTTTTGAGGAAGAAAATTCGGCAGAGCTTTCAAGCGAATCGGGTTTTCAGTGGAAATACTTCCACCGTGAAGGAAAAGATGGGGCACCTGGGCTCGATCTCACTTCACCGGAGACCTGTACTGAAAAAAATCTTTTTGCAGGCAAGCCGCATGTCCAAAAAATCCGCGACCAAAAAGCGGTTGGCTGGTGTTACTCATTCGGTGCAGCCGATCTCTTGAGTTACTATGAAGGCAAACGAATGTCTGCTGTAGGTTTGGCTTCTTCATTGATCAAACTTCGTCGCACCCGTGGCTGGGCTGCCGACGGGATGAAAAAGGTTCTTCCGCAATTCATCTTAAAACACGTCAGTCTTGAAAACGGAGAAATTCTGGAAGAGCAAAATGCGCGGTACGATCACATGATCGACGGTGCATCATTCTTTACAACTCCTCTCATTGGCTCGTGGCTCGACGGTGGATTTTGTTATGAATCCGAGCTCAACGACGAAGCTTTGATGAATCTGATTCGTGTGATCAAGTCCGATCCGAATTGGTATCACTTGTTTCAACGCATTCGCGTTTTGCCACACGCGGAGAACGCTCGGTTCCAGGGCGAAGGGGCTCACGGAACCGCACCGATCGTGAAAGTAAAGGGCGCAGCTCCAGTCGTAAAATCCGAAGATGAAGCTCATAAAGAACTTCAAGCGCTTTTGAAGCGATCAGGCTTTACAGATCAACAAATTTTGAAATTACGATCGCTCTCGAATTTGAAAACGACCGAGCCGCTGAAAGAGTACAGAAAACTTTTATGCCCGAATCCGCACAAGCTTAGCTTTAGCTTGCGCCGCTTTTCATATCAGACTTACCTCCCAGTCCAACTGGATTCCACAGTTCCAAGACGACAAAGGCTTCCAGTCCATCAGCGATATTTATATGAAGCTCACGAAGCACTTAACTATAATGCGCCACTCACATTGGCTTACGACGTTGGCGCAATCCTTCCAGGAAATCGCAGAGACCTTGGACACATTTCGGTCATCGCCGGCCGTCGTTGGAATAAAGAACGTAAAGAGTGTGAGTTCCTCGTGAAGAATTCCTGGGGTCCCGGTGGCTCGTACGCCAAAGGTAAGGCGACCCCGCTTGAAGCAGAATGGAAAGGCCAGCCTGGCGAGACGAAAAAGTACCCAGGAGATTGGCGCGGTTATTACTGGATGCCAGAGTCGAGCTTCATGGACTCTATGACCAGCAATGGTGACCTCAAGAATCCAAAGTGGAGAGGCGAATTGTTCTGGCTCAACGTGCGCAAATGATCCCGAATAAGGGCGATTTTATGCCAGATGCGCTGGCTTTTTAACTGAATCGATAAACTGCTTCCGGCCTTTTTTGCCGGGATTTTGCGAATAGTGATAAAGGCAGTTCTTCGAACACGTTGCATACTCAGCACCTTGAGTTCTGCATTTTGAACAAACCTTTGTGTCAACATCGCAACGCTCGCATGTGATCTTCTCGTCAGACGGCTGGCCACAGTGCGGGCACATCGCAAAGGTCGTCGACGGTTGTAAGTTTTGATCGACCGCTACGCGATGATCGAACACAAAACATTCACCTTCGAAGTCTTTATTCGGAAACTTTTCAAGATAAGCGAGAATTCCACCTTCAAGCTGATAGGTCTGCTCGTAGCCTTGACGTTTCATTTCGATGATCGCTTTTTCACAGCGAATTCCGCCTGTGCAGTAAATCAAAACTTTTTTGTCTTTTGGTATTCCGGCTTTTTGAACGTAGTCAGGAAAATCGCGGAACTCTTCAATGTTCGGAGCAAGCGCATTTTTAAATTTGCCGATATCTGTTTCATACCAGTTGCGTGTGTCGAGAACGACGACGTTTGGGTCTTGAAGCGATTGGTGCCAATCCTCAGGAGATAAATGGGTGCCATGAACTTCTTCAGTCGGCACGACACCAGGCTGACCGAGAGTTACGATCTCGTCGCGAACTTTAGTTTGGAATTTGCGGAATGGGTGTTTTGGCGCTTCGCTGATTTTCAAATCAACTTTTCCAAGTTTTAAGCGAGTTTCAACTTCTTGAATAAAGCGTTGAAGGCTCTCTTTCAGCCCACTGATGGTCGTGTTTACACCTTCAGGGCCAAGGATCATCAAACCATGAACATTGAGCTGCTCGGCGAAATATTCAAGCTCAGCTGCATGACGATCAAGGTCAGCTGCCGGGACCGGCACGAACTTGTAGAACGAAATGACCTGAACAGGCTCATGTTTTTCCATTGAGGCTTTTTATCAAATTCAGTGAACTAGATCAATACCTTCGCGCTCCATGATCTTAAGCGCGTTCGTCGTTGGGCAGGGGCCGTCCTGGAGCTTATAGGAGAACCACATTTCGTTATCGCGGAACTCTTCTTTAAAATGCAAGTTTACGACACGGTTTAAGGTTTCACTCAAGCTTGTGAGCTCCAAATCGTGCGTGGACACAAAGCCAACGCTGGTCGGTATCAGTAGCGACTGAATGACCGACCGGCTACCAATCTGCCTCTCGCGGTTGTTGGTGCCACGAAAAATTTCATCGATGAGATAAAGCGTTGGCGTTCCACTTTTTACAACTTCAATTAGAGCTTTAAGGCGTAAAACTTCCGAGTAGAAATACGAAAAGCCGTCGCGTAGCGAGTCCGACACTTGGATACAGGTCTGAAGCTCATAAGGAGCGGTTGAAAACTTATCAGCAAATACGGGTGCACCCATATTGGCCAGCACCTGATTGACGCCGACCGTGCGTAGAAAAGTCGACTTGCCCGACATATTCGATCCGGTCAGAAGCCCTAATCGTTGCTCGCCTTTAAACGAAAAATCGTTCGCGACAACGTTTTGCCTCGGGATCATTGGATGGTAAACGCTGCTCACATCGAGTCGGCCAGAATCGTTTAAGGTCGGAAAAGTTTTTGTTTGGTAGGTGTATAACAAGCTTAAGCTTGCGAGCACCTCAAGGTCATGGAACTCATCAATGCTTTTCGTGAAACCCTTATCCATGCGCTTTCGTTCGCGCTCAAGCATGAGCGTAAAAAACGGCGTCCAAGGAAAGAGCGCGTTAACGACTAAGTAAATAAGCGGATTGGCTTCAACGCTTAAAAATCCAAGAACAAAATTAAAACGGCGAACGGCATTCGAGGGCCGACTTGCGATCAATGTCGGAACGACAGCCTTCAATTCAGGAATGCTTGGTGCTTTCTCGATTCGGCTAAACAAATTTAACAGTGCACCTAGGTGAGTGGAAAGGCCGACTCCGCGTTTAAAGACCGTGCCCACTTGGTTGAAAACAAAAAAGGATCCTAATTGATATGCGACGACAAAGTAGGCGCCAAGTTGGCTGCCAGTTTTTATCGACCAGAGTGTCACCACAATTGCAATCGCCCAAAACGCTATGATCCCAAAAACGTATTTTCGAGTGCGAGCCTCGAGCAAAGGCATTTTCAAAAACGTAAGGGCCTGGCTTGTTGAAAGCTCTAGTTCTTCTTCGCGGGAAGCAACTATCAACCGGATAAAGAGCCAACGCATTTTCGAGAGCGCCTGAACCTGTTTTTGCTTGGTCTGAATTTCGGTGGCTGAGAGTTTTGGCTCGAGCATCAATTGAACAAGTTTTTCTCGGCCTCCATCTGAAATAGATTCGTCAATTTGCGAGAAAAGCGAGTTGGGCCCGATGAGGTTAAGGTCATTGACGAGCCAGTGGTATTTCTGAGCGACGTTCGATGCGGCAGCATGACTCCAAAGTCGGCTAACACTTAGGCCCGATTGGCGACGTGATTGCCGATCGTAGAACTCCTTAAGAACCTCAAGTCTACGTGCAAACAGCGCAAGCCTTCGCGATTTCACGACATAGTACGTAAAGAGGGCAACGAACAATGCGATTGCTGGCGCTTCAATACCCGAACCTGGTCGGGCTGCTGCAATTGTCAGTAGGACAAACAAGACAATAAAAAGGCCCAAACGAATGTTCTGAGACGATCGCAACTCGGTGATTGCAGTTTTATGTAAGCGGGTTAGTTTCTTGGAGCGAACGGCAAGCGACATGTGGCCATTCTCGCTCTAGGAGAATGGTGAGAGCAAATGGTTTCGCACTGATTATTATGCTGCGCCTTCGTCTTGACCGTTGTTTACAAGATAGCGAAGTGCCGCGAAGGCCTCACGGTTAAACGGCTGGCCCATGATGTTTTCGATGAAATTAAGAGCATCTTTAGCCGATTTTGGATTTGGACAGTTAGGACTACGAATGGTCAACTCAACGAATTGATCCGAGAGTGCTACGACTTTCGCCAATGGATTCATTCGTAAATCACGAATCTTGCGCGGATAACCTTGGCCGATCGCGTTTTCATGGTGCTCATAAGCAATCGCGACAACGTCATCTGGTACGCTTGCAACTGAGCGCAGAATTTCCATGCTACGAAACGGATGACTTTCAAGAATGAGAAGTTCATCGAATGATAATTCAGCGCGAGGTTTCACAACTATTTCCGGTGGAATCTCACGAAGACCGACATCATGAAGTAAGCCACCAAGTGAAAGTTTTTCGAGTGTCCCTGGCTTTGTCCATCCCATCGTGCGACCGATCATCACGGCGATTGCGCCCGTGGCTACGGAATGGGCTAAAAGATTATTCGGTGAGCGGCCCAGAGAAGAAAGCACAGCATTTAAATCAGGCTTCGCTCCGATGAGCGTAGATGTTGCCACAGCGACTTGTTTTGCGTGCTCATAGGACTCATAGGAAAAGCCGAGCAATTCAATTTCTCGCATCACCGCTGTCGATGCGCGAGTCAGGAAGTCAACTTTGCCTTCGATCGCAATTTCATTTCTGTTTAAAATTACACCAGCGATCATTAAGTTTGTACCGACGTATCGGTTGTAATCTTCTCGGCGAATGAAAAGATATTCGATGTCGCGATCTTCATACGAACGTAGGTGATCCAATTGTGTCTTGCTATCTTCTTTAGCTACGCAAACGAACTTATCGTCTGAGAGGCGTACATAGAGATTCACTGGGATGGTTGGTCCCGAAAGAAACTCTTGAATTGGGATCGGCACCATCTCGCTGTCGTGCATTTCCATGACTAAAGTATCGGCAAAAGACAACGCCCAGTTAAATGATTTCGAGTTCCATCTCATTCCGAGGCACATAGTGGATGACGAGGTGAATCCCTTCTGTTATCTCCAGCTTATGTCCGAACCGACTCAGTTTGAAAAAGAAGTCCTTAGGCGACGCACCTTCGCCATTATCTCGCATCCAGATGCGGGTAAAACAACCTTAACCGAAAAGCTAATCTGGCACGGTGGAGTTATTCGCGAGGCGGGTGAAGTCAAAGGGAAGTCGGGAACCAAAGCTGCAACCTCGGATTGGATGACGATGGAGCAACAGCGGGGCATCTCGATTACGAGCTCCGTTTTGCAATTTGACTACCGAGGATTAAGGGTCAATCTCCTCGATACTCCGGGGCACAAAGACTTTTCAGAAGATACGTATCGCACATTGGTCGCAGCCGATTCGGCAGTCATGCTTATCGACGTTGCCAAAGGTGTGGAGGAACGAACCAAGAAACTCTACGAGGTTTGTCGCTTCCGAAATATCCCAATCTTTACATTTATCAATAAGTGCGACCGTGAAGGTAAAGCGCCACTTGAACTTATCGACGAGGTCGAAAGCACACTTCGCATGAACTGCTATCCGATCACTTGGCCAGTGGGCTTAGGCGGGCAATTCACCGGGCTCTATCATCGCCTGAAGCGAAAGTTACTCGTCTACCACGGGAAATATACTGGCAGTGAAGCCCTCGAGGTTCTTGATATCGATGGCATGGAAGATCCCACTCTTGAATCTCGTGTACATCACGAAGTACTAGCTCGGGCGAGAGAAGAAATTGAACTGATCGATGGAACGCTTGGTGACTTCAGCCAGGAAAAATTTCTTGCAGGCGAAATCAGTCCTTTGACGTTTGGAAGTGCGAAACAAAACTTCGGCGTCGATACGTTCCTCGATATATTTTGCGAGCATGCACCATCACCTGGTGAACGCGGGACGCCTGATTCGAGAGTGAAGCCACTTGATCCAACCTTCACCGGTTTTTGTTTTAAGATTCAGGCGAACATGGATCGTAGACATCGAGACCGTATCGCCTTCGTTCGAATTTGCTCGGGCCAATTTGAACGGGGAATGAAGGTCAATCACATGCGACTCGGTCGTGAAATTCGGTTAGCCTTCTCAAGTCAGTTCGTTGCGCAAGAACGCGAGACCGTTGACATAGCCTACGCAGGCGACATCGTTGGTGTTGGCGACACTGGACATTTTCAAATCGGTGATTGCGTAACAACAGGCAAGCACGTTCAGTTCGAAGACATCCCGAAATTCACTCCCGAACTCTTTGCTCGCGTAACAGTTTCGGACGCAATGAAGCGGCAAAAGTTACAAAAAGCGCTCAAACATTTGTCCGAAGAGGGTGCTATCCAAGTTTTTATCGATCCCGTTGTTGGTCACCAAGATCCGATTCTTGGTGTGGTCGGCGAACTCCAGTTTGAAGTTCTACTATTTAGATTAAACGATGAATACGGACTCGAAGGTGCAAGACTTGCGCGCTCAAATCTTACTTTTGCAAGATGGCCGAGAACCGCGTCGGGTGAGGCTGTGTTCGATTTAAAGGGTAATTTCACTCTTTACCGTGATCACAACGATCAACCCGTTTTGCTCCTTGAAAAGGAGTGGGATCTCAATTGGGTTAAAAAAGAAAACCCGGAAGTTGAGTTCCATACGTCCATTCAGGCAGCTAGAACAGTGCGTAAAAATTAATTACAACACTGTCTTACAAGACTGTTAGCCGCATCACGGCATCTTGTTTCAGCTAGCATTTACTGTTATCACCGGGGCCATTAGATAAATCCTGGCTCGGGGGAGTCACTCATGAACTTTTCACGATTAATTGTACCTGTAGCACTTCTTGCAACTGCCTGTGGCTCAAAGCATTCAGCCTCTTACGATTTTAGCAGCCTTACTGATCAAGACGATCAAGTTCAGGAATTACGGGGCCCGCACGGCGAATGTTCGCCATTTATGATTCGAGATCGTAACGAGCGTGTTGCTAAGGTTGATGCACTAGTGGCGCAACTCGACGGACATGGGCCTATGGGTCACGTTCGTCCAAATGAGACTGAGATATATTCGACAGCGTTTAATACGCGCGGTTGGTTAAAAAAATATGGCCGTGTGAGTTGCCGTGAAGTCACATTCCAATGCGAATTGAATATGGCTGTTGAACAATGCCCACGAAATCAAGTTCGACCAGTCGTTCGTAAGTTCAGTGTATCTCGGCTTCGCACTGGCCTTAAGCGTCTGCAAGATTATTTAGACACTCACTAAGGCTGGTGTCATGATCCTCAGTCATGACTTTGCCGCCACCGATACAACTCGACAATTTAGTTAAAGTTTACGGCTCTAAGAAAAGCTCTAATAACGGCTCGGCCAATGGTGTGGTCAGAGCCGTAAATAACGTAAGCCTTGAAGTAAAGCCGGGAGAGATTTTCGGACTTCTCGGTCCAAACGGTGCCGGCAAAACTTCGATTATCTCAACCCTCGTCACTCTCGAAGAGCCAACGAGTGGCACAGTTAAAATTTTTGGTCTCGATGTTACAAAGCATCCCAAAGAAACCAAGATGATGACGGGTTTTGTTCCGCAGGAACTTATTCATCACGGATATTTTAGCGTCGAAGAGATCCTACAATTTCATTCGGGCTATTTCGGTCGTAGAAAAAACAAAGAGCGTATCGATTACCTCTTAAATCGCTTAAGCCTCTTTGAACATCGCCACAAGAAAGTAAAACAACTGAGCGGCGGGATGAAACGTCGGCTTCTCATCGCAAAAGCGCTAGTACATGAGCCGAAGCTTTTGTTATTGGATGAACCAACTGCGGGAGTTGATATCGAACTTCGAACTTCACTTTGGAAGTTTGTCGCCGAGCTTAAGAGCCAAGGTATTACGATTCTACTTACCACTCATTACATTCAAGAAGCTGAAGAGCTCTGCGACCGAGTCGGCATCATCCAAAACGGTGAGATCAAAACCATCGGAAAAACTAAAGACCTCGTAAAGGACCTCACCAAACGTGAGATTCGCTTGAAATTTAATGACGATAAAGAAAGTCGCTACACCGTGCCTGCGAGCAAGGGAGTCGGAGAGCTCCTTGCTGAGCTCAATGTCGATTTAAAAACGATCAAAGACATTAATATTCGCGAAGGCAGCCTCGAAGATGCACTAAGACGAGTGCTAGAGGGTCCATCGTCATGAGTAATTCTGTCGTGAATAAATTAGTCGTGAATAAATTAGCAGTTCCTAGCTTCGCCCCGTTTTGGACCTTGTACGAACGCGAGATGAAGCGCTTCATGAAAGTCGTTTTTCAAACTGTCGTGAGTCCTCTCGTTACAGCAACTCTTTATCTTCTGATTTTCGGCGTAAGTTTAGGCGACGCAATTGTTTTGTCTAGTGGGCTTTCGTACATGGCATTTCTCATTCCGGGTCTCATCATGATGTCCGTTCTGAACAATGCATTTCAAAATTCATCAAGCTCTATTGTTTCAGGAAAATTCTCAGGCGACCTCGAAGATTTGCGCGTCGTTCCTCTGGGGAATCACCAAATTTTGTGGGCGCTCAGTGTTGGCGGTCTAACACGCGGGTTGATCGTCGGGTTGGTGACCTTCATCGTGGGCGAAATTTTTTATTATGTTGCTGAGGGCTCGCTACTTTCTGTCGCTCATCCGGGTTGGCTCATGTTTTTCCTGGTTGTTGGCGGACTTTCGTTTTCAAAGTTGGGTGTACCAATTGCTTTTTGGGCGCGGTCATTTGATCAAGTGAGTGCTGTTGGCTCCTTTGTGCTTTTACCGCTTATCTATTTAGGTGGAGTTTTCTTCTCGCTCGAGAATTTGCATCCATTCTGGAAAGTTCTTTCGTCGGTCAATCCTGTACTGTATTTCATTAACGGGGTTCGCTTTGGTCTTTTAGGCATTAGTGATGTGAATGTGTATTCAGCTGCGGCTGTTTCGGTGACTGCTCTCGTCGTATTCCACCTTATAGCTCTCAGGAGCTTAAAGACAGGTAACTACCAACGATGGTAGCTTCAAAAAGTACTTGTTACCTTTTGGTAGAGCCTTCGCGTTATATAAACTGAGGTTTTTATGTTTGAATCACTTTCGGACAAAATTGTTGGATCGCTTAAAAAATTGCGCGGGCAATCGCGTATCACTGAAGAGAATGTTCAGGACGCGATCAAAGAGATTCGCTTAAGCCTGCTTGAAGCCGATGTTCATTTCAAAGTCGTAAAGACGTTTATTGATCGCGTCCGCGAAAAAGCGCTTGGCGCAGAAGTTATTGGCCAAATCAGTGCCGGCCAACAATTTGTCAAAATCGTTCATGAAGAACTCGTGCACGTACTTGGCGGCGAAGCTGTCGAGCTAAACGTTAAAGGAAAACCTGCTGTCATCTTCTTAGTTGGACTTCAGGGTGCTGGTAAAACAACAACAGCCGCAAAGCTTTCTAAGTACATCCGTAAAACGTTTAGCCGTAAGCCTGGGCTTGTGCCTGCAGACATCTATCGTCCAGCAGCGATTGAGCAATTAAAAACTTTAGGTAAGCAAAACGACATTCCAGTTTTCCCGAGTACAATCGATCAAAAGCCGGAAGAAATTCTCGAGAAAGCAAAAAAGTGGGCTGAAGAGAATTTCATCGATGTCGCAATCGTTGATACAGCAGGTCGCTTGCAAATCGACGATGATTTGATGTCGGAGCTAGAACGTCTTAAGAAAATCTGGGATCCAAAAGAGATTCTCCTCGTCGCCGATGCAATGCTCGGTCAGCAGTCGGTCAACGTCGCTGAAGGTTTCCATAAACGTCTCGGACTTACCGGACTGGTCCTTACCAAAATCGACGGCGACGCACGCGGTGGCGCCGCACTCTCGATTCGTGATGCAACTGGGGTTCCGATTAAGTTTTTAGGGACAGGCGAAAAAACAGATGCTCTGGAAGTGTTCCACCCCGATCGTCTTGCTGGTCGGATCCTCGATATGGGCGACGTCCTCTCACTCGTAGAAAAAGCCCAAGAAGTTATCGATGAAAAGACGGCGATAGCATCTGCTAAAAAAATGGCGAAGAACCAATTCACCGTTGAAGATTTCTTAGAGCAGATTCAAATGATGAAAAAGCTTGGTGGCATGGAGAGCATTTTAAAAATGCTTCCTGGTATGGGTCAGATGATGAAGCAGATCAAGGATCTCACTCCGGCAGATAAGGAAATGAAAAAAATTGAAGCGATCATTCGCTCAATGACAAAAAAGGAACGTGTTTCTCACGAAATTTTAAACGGTTCACGCCGCCTTCGTATCGCCAAGGGGTCGGGCACTCAAGTGAGCGACGTAAACAAGTTCGTTAAGCAATTTGAGGGCGCAAAGAAAATGATGAGCCAAATGATGAAGATGGGCATGGGCAAAGGCGGGATGCCGAAAATGCCATTCCCGTTTCGTTAGATCTTTGGTTGTAGCCGAGCAAGCTTTTGCACAAAATCAGCGCTTTGACCGAAGTCGCGCGGGCTTTGCTGACAAATCGTGATGCGCTCTTTCGATACCGGTAAAAAGATTTCCGCAATCGCCTGGCAGTTTTTTGATCCGGAAGTTTTTGGCAACTGATACTTCAAATCCCAAATCATTCGAAGCGCATCGTTTTCGATTGCAAGAGCTAGATTGCCCGGAACTTTTTTGAGTGTTGTCTGGCCCGCCAAAGTTTGAAAACTTATCGAGCCTGGCTGCGTCTCTCCCGATTTTGATAGGCGGAGAGTCTTCCACTTTACACCATACAGTGATGGCTTTAAAATAGTGATCACCATGCGATCATGGCTAACGGACTTCGCAGGCTTTTTGATAGCGGCCGTCGCAGCGTGGTTCAAGCAAACGATCGATAGAATAAACAGAAACAAGCGGCTCATTTTTTCTCCGGAATTCCGCAAGTGCGATAGGTCGTAGAATCGGCTTGGCAATTAAGAGTTTTTCGAAGAGACGAGTTGCCTCCAAAAATTCCGCCAATTCGTAACATCGTATTTGGGTGACCATGGTGCACGTCGATGTCGATGGGCTTAGCCGAGTCTAGCAAACATAGCGATTCGATTGTGCCAGCAACTGCACTTAAACGATTCGACTCAGGGAGTTCCGAGATCAGTTTGGCCATGACTTCTGCTGCTGCAAAATCGGCTAGTGCTTCATCACTTTGAGCGGGCAGCATGCGGATCGAATCAGGCTTTTCCAGACACTGCAGTATCGGTTTTTGAACTTCGCGCAAATCTTGGCCGCTCATCGAGCTGACTCTAGGACCAAGTTGGTGAGCGGCTTCATGGGCAAGTACGCCAGCAAACGCAAACTCATTAATATCCAAATACTCAAGAAAGAAAGGCATCATCACAATCTGTGCGTCTTTTTTGATTTTTCCCTGGCTTGTTTCGAGCGCAAAGAATGCGTTCGGCTTTAAGAAGTACTTTAGGTTCGAGTCGAAAAAAACTTTAAAATCAAAGTCCGGATTAGCCATATTGGCTTCATCAAGAACGTCGAGATTGAAGCCTTCAATTTTTTTATAGAGCGAATCTTGGGGCTTTGCAAACCAAGCGATCTTCAATTTTGAATAGGACTCAGAAAGGTCCTTACGGGCTTGATCGTTCAGCGCCGTTCGCTCGACAATTTTTAGATTCTCAGATTTTACTCGGGCAAAAATCTTTTCTGCTTTCGTTTTTCTCG
>JANOUF010000399.1:0-7668 GCA_031416685.1 Bdellovibrionales bacterium | reverse complement strand
TCGTTTAAACAAGATTCTTGAGAGCGAGATCTCGGGCGTCGTACGCTACCTCCATTACGCACTCATGGTAACCGGACCAAACCGGATTCCAATTGTGAAATGGTTCCATGATCAAGCAAATGAAGCTTACGCACACGCTTCCATCATCGGCGAAAAAATTACTTCACTTGGTGGTCACCCGTCTCTTCGAGTGCAATCGGTGCCTGAAACAAAAAAACACTCGGTTCTTGAACTTTTAAAAGAGAGTCTTGAGTTCGAAGCTCAAGCTTTGCAAATGTACAAAGACGTACTGCCTCTTTGCGAAGACGATATTGCCCTCGAAGAACTCGTTCGCGACATGGTTCGAAAAGAAACCGAGCACATCGAAGAAGCTACGAAAATGCTTCAAGTCGATAAAAAGTAAGAATATAAATTCCGTACAGAATAAAAAAAGGCAGAGCCTTCGCTCTGCCTTTTACTTTTTGAATCTTAACTTTTGAGCCTTAGTTAGCTGGAGTTGCAGCAGCACCGTCAGCAGCAGGTGCCGCATTCGGATCAGCTGGAGCAGCAGCGCCATCAGCTGGAGCAGCAGCGCCATCAGCAGGTGCCATAGCAGCATCTGGTGTTGCTTCTGGAGACATTGCTGCGTCAGCAGGAGCTTGTTCAGCGTTGTTACCACACTTAGTGCAGCCGTTCATTGCAACCAAAGATGCCAAAGCCAAGATGAGAATTGAACCACGAATCATAGGATTAACCGCCTCCGTAATCAGGGTTAAAAAGTAATCAGTTACTTACATTTCTGGTAATAGCGGAAAAAGAGAGCGCTGGCTAAAAGAAACTGGTTCGCTCTTACTCATTGATGCGCGGTATCAGGCGTCTTATTTTGAACGTCTAAACTGTTTTGGCTCTGTGGGATTGGTCATTTCATCGATCGTCCACTGCCTTCGTGTCTCAAAAGGATGTTGCCTGACAGGACATTGCTCAACTTCGCACACTCGGCAGTAGGCGCGACGACAAGGATCGACGTGGAAATGCAGCTCACCCTCATTTGGGTAACTATCAATCACCTTTCGCTCAAAAGATTCGGTTTCATTGTGTGCTTTTAGCACATCCCAAAACTCGGGAACGACCACGTGTGCGTCGATGTGATGATAGTTTCCCGAGCGAATCACGCGGCAGTGATGAATTTGAATAATTCCCGGACGAAGTACTTTTGAAACGATGTTTAACAATGTGTTAAGGATCTCGCGGTCCTCTTCGTCTAGCAGCCCACTCACCGAGCCTCGCGCAAGGCGAACACCGGTCCGAGCCAATAAAACTCCGGCGATGAACGCGATTAATGGATCAAGCCACATGATTCCGGTCAGCCAAACAAGGCCGAGGCCGATGGCAACGCCCGCACTTGTCCAAAAATCTGAGATGACGTGGTGGCCGCTTGCAACCAATGCCGGTGAACGTGCACGTTTACCTGAGCGCAAAAGATAGAGTCCCAGCAGAAGATTCACCACCCCCGCACCCATAACAACAGCGACACCAATGTTGAGTTCGTGCAATTCTCGACCATTTACCATAGCTCGGAGCGCTTCGAAGCAAATCATCAAAGCAGCAAACGTGATCAAGCCACCTTCGAAGGCAGCAGAGAAAAATTCGATTTTACCGTGACCATAGGGATGATCTTTGTCGGCCGGTTTTGCGGCAAAGATAACGACAAAGATTGCGAAGCCCGCTGCGATGACGTTCACAATACTTTCCATCGCATCGGAAAATACGGCCTGGGAACGTGTCATGCGATACGCCCAAACTTTTACTATTAAAAGCACTACGCCTATGACCAACGATAGGATAGCGGCGTTTCGACTTCGTTCTGATTCTGTGGTCATTTACTTCCGGTGCGCTTGATGATTTGCTCCGTGCCGAACACACGAACGCAGTTTTTACCCGCACGTTTAGCTTCGTATAGCGCATTGTCGGCCTGGCGAACCAGTCCGCGCGCGTCGATTATTTCACCGACTGGTTCGCCGACTACTCCCGTAACACAACCTATGCCCATACTCGCGGTCAAATGCATTGAAGCGCCGTCTTTTTCATAGAGCGTGCTTGCGATTTGTTTGCGTAGACGTTCAGAGAAACTTTTTGCACCGACAGCGTCTGCTTCGGTAAGCACAATCAGGAATTCATCGCCGCCGTACCGAGCAGCAAAATCCACCTTACGAATCGTAGTGTGAATCATTCCGCCGATTTGTTGTAAAACGAAGCTCCCGAACAAGTGATCATGGGTATCATTCACGCTCTTAAAATTATCCATGTCCATCATCACCGCACAGACGGCGCGATTGTAGCGGCGAGCACGGTAAATTTCTTTATCGAGTCGCTCGTAAATGCTACGCATGTTGTAAAGGCCGGTGAGGTCGTCGATGTCGATGAGCTCTTTGAGACGTTTATTTGCGTTATCTAACTCGTCTTTTAGATCCTTGGTTCGAAGTTGTGCACGAACGCGCGCGAGCATGACGTACGGATCAAACGGCTTACAAATGTAATCGTCGGCACCTGTGTCGAGACCCAAAATGATATCTTGAGACTCGGAACGTGCGGTAATGAAGATAACTGAGACGTAATTTTCCATTTGGCGCACGTGGCGGAGTGTGTCCAAGCCGCTGATGCCTGACATATTGATGTCGAGGAGAATTAAATCGGGCGTAATGCTCTTTAGCTTCTCGAGCGCCGCTTCGCCGCTATCAGCCTCGGCTGTCGAATAGCCCTGAAACTGCAATGTTTTTGAAATTAGATTGAGATTGTCGACGTCATCGTCAACAACAAGAATCAGTCTTTCATTGGGTTTTTTTTGTCCGTCCATTGGACTTTAATCATAGCATTGACCCGCTCTCAGAAGCCTGTTTTCTTAAGCTTTTACGAGGTAGTCTAAACCAATGTCTTACAAGCACTCAGAACTCGATTCGCACTGGCAAAAAGTTTGGGAAGAAAAGCGCGCTTACCAAGCTGAAGATAGCTCAAAGAAGCCAAAATTCTACGCGCTCGATATGTTTCCCTACCCATCAGGCGCAGGACTCCATATTGGCCACATGGCTTCATACACCCCGACAGATGTCGTGGCTCGCTATAAACGGGCGAAGGGCTTCAACGTCCTTCATCCAATGGGCTACGATGCCTTCGGTCTACCGGCTGAGCAG
Source organism: Bdellovibrionales bacterium (assembly GCA_031416685.1). Lineage (GTDB taxonomy): Bacteria > Bdellovibrionota > Bdellovibrionia > Bdellovibrionales > JAMPXM01 > JANOUF01. The sequence continues at coordinate 4,501 of JANOUF010000399.1, read as the reverse complement.
TATGCGATTCAAACTGGTGTTCATCCGGCAGTCACGACTGATAAAGCGATCGAAAATTTCCGTCGTCAGCTAAAAGCTTTTGGGTTTAGTTTCGATTGGAACCGCGAAGTTTCAACTGCGGATCCGAAGTACTACAAGTGGACACAATTTATTTTCACCAAGCTCCATGAGCGCGGCCTCGCTTATCAAAAAGAAGCGCCCGTGAATTGGTGCCCAGCTCTTCGCACGGTTTTGGCCAACGAAGAAGTTGTCGACGGAAAATCTGAGCGCGGCGGTCACCCGGTCGTGCGTATGCCGATGAAACAGTGGATGCTCAAGATCACTGCCTATGCCGATCGCCTTCTCGATGACTTAGATAAAATTGATTGGCCTTCGCGCACGAAGGACATGCAACGAAACTGGATCGGCAAGAGCGAAGGCGCGCAAGTGTTCTTCCAATTGCAAGATCACACCGAAAAACTTGAGATATTTACCACCCGCCCCGACACTTTATTTGGCGCCACGTTCATGGTGATTTCGCCGGAGCACCCCCTGACAAAAAAGATCACAACGCCGGATCACAAAGCTGCCGTTGAAGCTTACATTGACCAATCTTCGCGTAAACTTGAAGTTGATCGAAAAGCCGCTACCGACAAGACAGGTGTATTCACTGGTGCGTTTGCGGTGAATCCTCTGACCGGTAAGCCGATTCCAGTTTGGACCGCAGATTATGTGCTGATGGATTACGGTACCGGCGCAATCATGGCAGTTCCTGGGCACGACGCTCGAGATTTCGAGTTTGCTGAAAAATTCAAACTTCCAATCGTGCGCGTTCTGGAGAGTGAAGAGCCTTTGCCATTCGAGGGCGATGGTAAGCTCGTAAATTCCGATTTCTTGAACGGCAAATCAAAACCCGAAGCAATTCAGGCGATGACAAAGCATCTTGAAGATAAAAAGCTCGGACTACGTATGGTTCAATACAAGTTGCGTGATTGGCTCTTCAGCCGTCAGCGCTATTGGGGTGAACCATTCCCGATGGTTCAGTTTCCAAAAGCTGGGCTCAAAGCTTTACCTATGAATGAATTACCAGTTCTGCTGCCACAAGTGGCAGATTATGAACCAACGGAAAAAGGCGAACCGCCTTTGGCCCGCGTAGCTGAATTTGTAGAACACAAAGACAAAGCAAGCGGCGAAGTGGGTCGCAGAGAAACCGATACAATGCCTGGATCTGCAGGCTCAAGCTGGTATTTTCTTCGCTATTGCGATCCTCACAACGAAGACATGTTCGCCGATTTTGAAAAGCAAAAGTATTGGATGCCAGTCGATCTGTATGTTGGCGGTCCTGAACACACCGTTGGGCATTTGCTCTACGCCCGCTTCTGGCAAAAAGTTTTGTTCGATTGCGGGTTAGTTAGCAACGAAGAGCCGTTCCAAAAACTCGCGCATCAGGGCATGCTCCTCGGAGCTGACGGCGAAAAAATGTCAAAATCTCGAGGGAACACGGTTAATCCAGACGATGTTCGCAAAACTCACGGCGCCGATGCACTTCGTTTGTATATTTTATTCTTGGGTCCAATGGATCGCGATAAGCCGTGGTCCGAACACGGTATCGAAGGCGTTCAACGTTTCTTAGATCGCGTTTGGCGCTTGGTGGACGACGACGGCAGTCTCGTGGTTCAAGATGTCGCGCTCCCAGAAGATATCAACAGAGTTATGCACAAAACGATCAAGAAAGTTGGCGAAGATATTGAGTCACTCAGCTTCAACACAGCCATTTCTGCGATGATGATTCTCGTAAACGACGTATATAAAGCAGGAATTCGCCCTCGCAGCTTGGTTTCCGCTCTGGTCAGGCTTCTCGCGCCGTTCGCTCCACACATGGCGGAAGAACTTTGGAAAAAAATCGGTGGTGAGGGGCTTGTGGTTTTGGCTCCATGGCCGCAATATGAATCAAGTTTGACAGTCGACAGCACGGTTACTATAGGAGTGCAGGTAAACGGCAAGTCGCGGGGAACTATTGAAGTCGCCAAAGACGCTCTCGAAGCGGATGCGGTGGCAGCAGCAATGGCGATCCCGCAAGTAGCTAATGCAGTTGGCGGCAAACCGCTTAGTAAAGTGATCTACAAAGCCGGGAGGATCTTGAACTTAATTGTTCAAGGCTAATCCCAGCACGGAGGGATAAGAGTTGATGAAGAATTTTGACGGACCAAACGACCCGAATGCGAAACAACCAATTTCGGCACTGAGTTCTTCAACATCAACCCAAACTCATGGCGGAATTGGTTCTGTGCACAGCAATCTGCAGAGCCATCTACATGGTACCCCCATCACAGGCATGAACGATAAAACGCAAACGACTGACGATTGGTCGGTCGAAAAAAGTAAAGAACTCTACGGCATCAATACTTGGGGCTCGGGCTTCTTCGATATCAACGCATTAGGAAATGTACTAATCACTCCAACTGGTTCTAAAGGACCAAGTGTTGATCTTCTGGAGCTTTGCCAAGATCTTCAAGAGCGCGGCATTCGCATGCCGATGCTCATTCGTTTCCCTGACATCACAAAAGCGCGCATTCAACTTTTGAATGGTTGCTTCTCAAAAGCGATTCAAGACAACAGCTACAAAGGTCAGTACCGTGGCGTGTTCCCGATTAAGGTGAATCAACAGCGCCATTTGGTGGAAGAACTCATCAAGTTCGGTGCGCAACACTCACTCGGCCTTGAGGCCGGCTCTAAACCTGAACTACTCGTTGTTCTTGCGATGATGAACACTGAAAACGCAGTCATCATCTGCAACGGCTTTAAAGATCAGGAATATATCGAGACTGCTATTCTTTCACAAAAACTCGGCCGTAACACGATCATCGTTGTGGATCGCGCGTCTGAACTTCCAATGATTTTAGCTGCAGCGAAAAAGTTTGAGACGAAGCCCAAAATCGGTCTTCGTGCAAAGCTTCACTCAAAAGGTGCGGGTAAATGGGTCGATTCGACTGGCGACCGCTCGAAGTTCGGCTTAACACCGCTTGAAATCGTTGAGTGCGTTGAATTGTTGAAAGCAGAGAACATGCTCGATTCACTCGAGCTTCTCCACTTCCACATCGGTTCACAAATTCCGTCGATCTCGTCGGTTAAAGGATCGCTGAAAGAAGGAACGCGCTTCTACACTGAGCTTTACTTGATGGGCGCTCGCCCTAAGTATCTCGATGTGGGCGGCGGTCTTGGCGTGGATTATGACGGTTCGGGCGCTACTGACAGCTCAATTAACTACACTGAACAAGAATATGCGAACGACGTTGTCTCAATCGTACAAAGCGTTTGCGATGAGCGAGGCGTACCACATCCTGACATCGTCACTGAAGCAGGCCGCGCACTCGTAGCACATCACTCAGTTCTCGTGTTCAACGTATTAGGTTTAAACGAAGTTCAAAAGAAAGAGCTCGCGTTTACTCCTTCCAAGGACGATCACCGCATCGTCCAAGAACTTACGTACATCTACGACAACTTGAGCGAGAAGAACTTGTATGAGTTTTATCACGACGTTCAGCACATTAAAGAGACGACTCTTCAACTTTTCACGTTCGGTGTCTTAACTCTCGCTCAGCGAGCGAAGATCGAACATATGTCGTGGGTAATCCTTACGCGCATGGAAAAGCTTGCTTGGAAAAACAAAGACAACGAAGAGTTGGCACTTCAGTTACAAGACGTCTTGTCAGATACGTATTTCTGTAACTTCTCGGTGTTCCAGTCGATGCCTGACTCATGGGCCGTACAACAACTCTTCCCGGTTATGCCGATTCATCGCCACACGGAAGAGCCCGACCGTAAAGCCATCCTTGTGGATCTCACTTGCGATTCGGACGGCAAGATCGGTCAGTTTATCGATCCAGCGACTGGAAGCAAAACTAAGAAGGCTGCACTTGAAGTTCATAAGTTTGATCCGTTAAAGCCATACTTCATGGGTGTCTTTCTCGTTGGCGCATACCAAGAAATTTTGGGCGATCTTCACAACCTCTTCGGTGACACCGATGCCGTTCACATCACTGTGACGAGCGCTGGCTACACTGTTGATCACGTTGTTGAGGGTGACACTGTCACTGAAGTTCTTAGTTACGTGCAGTACCAGCGCCCTGAATTGATCGAAGCTATCCGTCGCGCAAGCGAAGAGTCGATCAACAAAGGTCAAATTAGCAAAGCTGAAGCACGCTTGCTCATGCGCCACTACGAAGAGGGCTTAAGCGGTTACACTTATTTGGAAGATTAGTTTTTTAAAAAGCAGAACTGAAAAAGGCGGGCTAACCCCGCCTTTTCTATTTAGCCAAACTCTTCTTTGGGTCAAACGCTTCGCGAAGCGATTCCCCGATCAAATTAATCGAAATCAACATTGTTGTTAGCGCTACCGTTGGAGCAAGTAGGATCCACGGCGCGTTCGTGATGTACTGTCGACCTTGCGAAAGCAGTTCACCTAAACTTGGTGTCGGTGGATTCATGCCGAACCCGAGATAATCTAAGATCGCAAGAACGG
>JANOUF010000398.1:0-4534 GCA_031416685.1 Bdellovibrionales bacterium | reverse complement strand
GCGAATCCGGCTGTTAGCGGCAGACATGTTTTCCACGCTGACCCCTAAGTTACCGATCGTTGATTGCAAACGGTTCTGGATGGCACCAAAGTCAGCGCGCATTGCAGAGACACTTACGATCGCAGAGTCGATTGCCGAAAGAGAGTTTTGTGCTGATGCTTTGTCGGCGACGCTTGTTAAATTCACGCCGAGAGCAGCGCTGTTTGCGTCTGCTTTAGAAGCATCGAACGATAAGCGGTCGATATTTGGATCGTTACGAGTTCCAACTTGGAAATCGAGTATCGAGCCAGTACCGCTTAACAGTTGAGTTCCGTTGAACTCCGTACCGTCAGCAATACGGTCAACTTCCGATACGAGTTGGTCGTACTCCACGTTTAAGAACTGACGTTCAACAGGTCCGATCGTGTCGGAAGCTGCTTGAACCGCTAGTTCCCGCAAGCGGATCATGATGGAGCTGATCTCGTTAAGACCACCTTCCGCCACTTGTACGAGAGACACGCCGTCTTGAGCGTTTCGAGAAGCTTGTTTAAGGCCTCGAATTTGAGCTCTTAGGTTTTCCGAGATCGCTAACCCTGCAGCATCATCGCCTGCGCGGTTGATTCGGTAGCCTGACGACAATCTCTCAAGCGATTTGTCGAGGTTCAGCTTGGTGCCATACAGATTTCTCTGGGCATTCAGCGAAGCCGTGTTGGTGTTAATACGCAAACCCATTTTTTCCTCCTCCGTGAGTATCGAGCTTCAATCCGTTGATGCTCGGGGGCTTGTTAAGAACCCCGTGGGTGTATTGTCTTAAGCTACTGATCGGCGTCTCACAGTGGGACTGTAGGGGAAATTCTCATCCTGAGAAAATCAGGACCAAGGTGTGATGGGGGGATTGCTCTTAAGGAACCTACGGTCCGTCGGACAAACGTTCAATTTTAGAGGAGGGTACTCCGGAAAATTGCCCGAACTAGGACCAAGGCACCTATTGGTCATCCTCTCTCACAACAAGGTCCTTAGATTTTCTCTGATGCGAGAGATTTGCCCGGAGCAGTCTGGGATTGGTGGTGTCTATATTATATAGAGGAGAGTGAGGGGCTGGGCGGAGGGCTGGGTCGGGGAAAAAAACGGGGTACGTCGTGTACCCCGTTTGAAAGCTCTCAACCACTGAGAGAGCGGTTAGAACGAATACATTAATCGAGTGACTAGAGGTCCCTCTATCACTAGCTGACAAACAAGCTGTTTAGTCTGCCTGACGGTGGCGCCGGTCCATCAGCGCCAGAGTTCGTCCATGAAACCATCACCGTCATTGAATACATTAAATCAGAAAATCGCTAAGAGCTCTTGGGATTGGTGGCAAGAAAGTTTGATGCCTTCTAGCTATTTGAGAGTCGTGGTCCCGAAAGTGACCGTCGTGAGACAGATTAAGTAAAGTCCCTATTACCGTTTGCGCTCGTAAATCACAAAATCAAAAGGTTCAGGTTCAGTGCGAGGCCTGCGTTCTACTTCTTTGAAAATATTTTTGTCGAACTCAGGGAAAGTGGCGTCGCCTTCGTAGGGCTTTTTGATTTCTGTCAGATAGATGCGATCTAAAATCAACATCGTCTGTTTCCAAATTTCTCCGCCACCAATGATGAACACTTCATCCGGCCACAAATCGAGTTGTGCTTTTGCGGTCTCAAGTGCTTCTTCGATTGTGTGAACGACGATTGCGCCGTCAGGATTGTAATCTTTTTGGCGACTGACAACGATGTGCATGCGTTTTGGAAGTGGGCCTTTCAAAGAATCAAAAGTCTTACGACCCATGATCATGATGTGGCCCGTAGTCTTATCTTTGAAAAATTTAAAATCTTCTGGGATCCGCCAAGGCAAGTCGCCGTTAAGTCCTACGACCCGGTTGGATGCCATTGCTGCAATCGCCGATAAAATCATACCGCGATTGGAGCTTTGATGACTGGGTGCGGATCGTAACCTTCCAGCATGAAGTCTTCGAACTTGAAATCGAAGATTGATTTCACTTCAGAGTTGATCCGCATTGTTGGCAGTGGACGATGTTCGCGCGAAAGCTGCAGCTTTGCTTGCTCGAAGTGATTCGAGTACAAGTGCGCATCGCCAAGCGTGTGAACAAACTCGCCAGCTTCAAGTCCGCAAACTTGCGCCATCATCATCGTAAGTAGTGCGTAGCTTGCGATGTTAAATGGAACACCCAAGAATACATCAGCCGAGCGCTGATAGAGCTGACATGAAAGTTTTCCGTTTGCTACGTAGAATTGGAAAAACGCATGACAAGGCGGAAGTGCCTGCTTATCGACTTCACCAGGATTGTAAGCAACGACGAGTAAGCGACGTGAATCCGGATTGGTTTGAATTTGCTTAACGACATTTGCAATCTGATCAACGGTGCGACCATCAGCCGTTTTCCATGCACGCCATTGCTGACCATACACAGGTCCAAGTTCGCCGTTTTCGTCAGCCCATTCATCCCAAATGCTTACGCCATTTTCTTTTAGGTATTTAATGTTGGTGTCGCCTTTTAAAAACCACAGAAGCTCATGAATGATCGATTTCAAATGGACTTTTTTAGTCGTAATGAGCGGGAAGCCTTTACTTAAATCAAAACGCATTTGATGACCGAAAATACTTTTCGTTCCAGTTCCAGTCCGATCGGATTTGATAGCGCCCTCATCGAGGATTAGCTGCATCAGGTCGTGATAAACTTGCATTGGGTTTGAAGAAGAATCTGCCATCATGCTCGGAATTATAGATGCGTTTGTGGTCATTGCTGGATATTGCATTTTGTCCCCCTCGAAGCTGATTTGAAAGAAGATAGCACAAGGCTCCTAGTGCGTGGAAGCCTTGCCAGGCGCGGCAAAGGCGGATAGATTTCAAAACCCGCAAAGGAATTTAAACTGTGGAAATTAGAGACCCAATACATGGCTCGCTTGAGGTCGACTCTAGCGAAATCAATGTCTTAGACAGCGCCCCGTTTCAACGGCTTAGACAAATTAAGCAGTTGGGCTTTGCTGAGTTCAGTTTCCCAGGCGCAGTTCATAATCGATATATTCATTCTCTTGGCGTGATGCACCTGGCAGGGGTCGCTTTTGATAATATTTTCCGATCCCACCAATTTAGCAGTCCCGATGTTCGTAAACGATTAAAGCAGGTCGTGCGGCTCGGTGCTCTCCTTCATGATACCGGCCATGGGCCGCTCAGCCATACAACTGAAGAAGTCATGCCGAATGTCAGCGCACTTAATGTAAAAGCTTACGGCAAAATCGAAGATCGTCGCGCCACTCACGAAGATTATACGATCAAGTTCATCACGGATTCGTCGCTCTCAAAACTTTTGCGCATAAATTTTCCTGACCTCGAGCCGATTCACATCGCTTGCCTCGTCGATAAGAATTTAAAAGCACCAGACGATTTCTTTATCGATGGTGGTCTCGACTACCGAAACATTCTAAGTCAGATGGTGAGTTCAGAGCTTGATGTCGATCGTATGGATTATCTTGAACGCGATTCTTATTTTTGCGGAACGAACTACGGCAAAGTGGAACTGAACTGGTTAATTGGCAATCTCACGTATCATGTGGTGGATGGCAAAGTGAATTTGGCGCTCGATCAGCGCGCAGTTTACACGTTCGACGATTTTTTAATTTCGCGGCATCATATGTATTTGATGGTTTACTTCCATCACAAAAGTATTATCTACGAAGAAATGCTCACGCGCTATTTGACGTCACCCGAATGCACGTACGCATTGCCATCCGATATTGAGCAATACATCCGTTGCACTGACTATCAACTCTACGAACATTTGAGCGCGGTAGAAAATCCTTGGGCGCAAAGAATTTCTGAGCGCAGGCCGTACCGAATGCTTTTTGAAATGCACGCAGTGAGTGCGAGCGAGCGTCCGAAGTCGATGAACGATCATTTAACTAAGGCGGGTATCGATGTGATCTGGGCGGGCTCTTCCGCTCGACTGTCGAAGTACCACATGATGAGCGCCGAAGAAAAAGCGCGCATTATCTACGTCGTTGATCGCAACGATCCAATGCAAAAGCCAATGCCGATCGATCAAGTCACCGGCATTTTTCAAAAATACGAAGAAACTCGACACATCGATCGCTTGTACGTTGCACCTGATCGCTACGATGAGGCGAGACGCTTGATTATAGAGAGGCGATTATGAGTTCTTCTGATGGTTCTTTTGGGAAATTTCCTGAAGTCGGCCAAAAAGCAAAAGCTAGTATGTTGATTAGCGACGAAGCGATTCGTGATTTCGCGCGAATTTCTGGCGACAATAATCCCATTCATTTAGATGAAGAATACGCAGCGAAGACTCGATTTAAAAAACGCATCGCTCACGGTGCATTCACAGGGTCATTGATTTCAAAAGTTGCTGGCACTCAATTGCCTGGGCCGGGATCGATTTATTTAAATCAAACGTTGAAGTTTAAATCGCCAGCTTTTATTGGCGATACGATTACTGCTGAGGTTGAAGTGCTAAACGTAAAACCTGAGAAGGCTTTGATTCGGATGTCGACGATTGTTC
>JANOUF010000397.1:0-1883 GCA_031416685.1 Bdellovibrionales bacterium | reverse complement strand
GCAATCGGAAATCAAAGGTCCCATTACAAAATTAGACACTCTGGCTGCATCGGCAAAGGTTTCTACATTTCCGTCGGGCACCGACATTGAAATACCGGTTCGAATTCTATATGTGCGCGGTTCAGCTTCGTTGAAGCCTAGGGCGCGCGATGAGCTTGGCGGTTTCGTGCAATATCTGGCGTCACTTAATCCTAATTCGAAAATTGAAGTCACCTATGCGGGTCATAGCGAGGATAAGTTGAGCCCTGAATTCAGAGCTGAGCGCGCTGACAAAGTCGTAGAGGCGATCAAACGTAGTGGGGTTCAAGCAGCTCGCGTTCAGCCAGTTCGACAAGTGCTTTTGGACGACACAAGTTCACGAGAAGTTGCCGCAGCTGGACCTAGTGCTAGTCAATCTCCTCACATCTTAGTGAGAGTACGCTCTCGCGATTGATTCTTTACCCTCATCCGTAGCATCATCTTGCTATGGGAAAACACAAAACGCTCGGTCTTACATTAGTCATCTTGGTAATTGCAGCAGCAGCGGCTTGGTTCTTTTTAAAGAACAAAACAGCCAAACCTGAAGTCGCTAGCAATCAAATTGTCACTGAGGAAATGCAGCTTGAGCAAGATCGCGATGCACTTCGCAGCTCAAGCGCAACTCCGAATCAGGTGTATGGCGCAATGATACGGCTTGCTCAGAAAAATGAAGATATGGCTCGAGATGCAGCATTGAAGCGAGCGACTGACGAAAACGCTTTCCTCCGAGGCGGCGCCGCGCAAGCCCTTGGGCACTTTGATGACAATGAATCAAAAGAAACTTTAAAAACTTTGCTCAGCGACAAAGAGAGTTCGGTTCGCCTTTTTGCAATCCAAGGTTTAGGAGCAAAAACCGACAATCTTCGCGAGCAAGAGCTGCGAGCTCTACTCAGTAGCCCAGAACTTTTCCCAATGATGGAAGTTGAGATTTACACTAGCCTTCTGAAATCTGGAAGTGAACAAACTAAGGATGAAGCACTCGGTGCTTTGCTTCGCATCGCCTCCCAAGGCGAAGAGGAAACACATACCGAGGCCGCGCAACGCCTCATCACCCTTGCGCCCGAAAACAATCGCGTGCTCGACTTAATTCGCAAGAAAATTTCTGCAGCTAAAAACGAACGTTTGACGGCTGTAGGCACACGTTACCTTTCTTCGCGTAACGATCCGTGGATTCGCCCAATATTAAAAACTCTTTCGACTCATCCGAGCGCGATGGTTCGCTCAGCCGTCGTACAGTCCATTCACCGAGTCTGCCCTAGTGACCGATGGGAAATTTTGGAAAAAATGTTGGCTAGAGAAGAAGATCTAAACGTTCAGAAGCTGATCTTAGAAGAGCCAATGTATCTAATGGGCGATCAAGCAAAAGCATTCTTAAGCAAAGCTGCTTCTTCAGACCTTAGTGCGGACGCAAAAAAAATCGTCGCCGACGCTACAGAAAAGGTTGAGGCTGGCGGCTCGCAAGAACTTTGTGAGCAACAGGCACCAGTCGAGAAGTCGCCATCAGCGAAGTCGAATTAGATTCAGCTCTGCTCGGCGTTTAGCTCACGCTACGAGAATTACCTTCACGCTTCCGCGGCACCGCGGAAGCTTCTGATCGGGATGTAGCAACTGTTCCTTTCCCTCAAATACTGACTCATTTTTTTAATTCCATACTGTTCAATTGCCGCCCGCTGATTGCAGTTGCGACAGAGCAGACGCAGGTTTGCCACGTTAGTCTTTCCGCCTTTTCCAAATGGAATGCGATGATCACGTTGAACCGCGTAAGTTGATTGGCAATTTGTGCATTTCATTTGATCGCGCTCCCAAAGTTTACGATTCAGATTCGCGCGTACATATCGACTTTCTTCGCCGACTCTGTTTACTTG
>JANOUF010000396.1:0-10283 GCA_031416685.1 Bdellovibrionales bacterium | reverse complement strand
GCAGGCTTGGGAATCTATGATATGATGCAATTTGTTAAGTGTGACGTAGCGACGATTTGCACGGGCCTCGCGGCAAGCATGGGATCGCTTCTTCTTTGCGCGGGTACAAAAGGTAAGCGTCATATTCTTCCTCACTCTCGAGTGATGCTCCACCAGCCGCATATCATGGGCGGTGGGATCTCGGGTCAGGCAAGCGACATTGAGATTCATGCTCGAGAAATGCTTGATACCAAGAAGAAGCTAACGCAGATCTACTCGAACCATACTGGCAAGGACTTCAATAAGTTGACTGAATTGCTGGAGAGAGATTTTTTCCTTGATGCAGAAGCAGCAAGAGAATTTGGCCTTGTGGACCACGTCGTGAAATTCCGTAAAGGGAACGTAGCAGCTGAAGGAAATACGAAATGAAAAAAGAAAGCGGTTCAGGCCTTTTAAGATGCAGTTTCTGCGGCAAGAGCCAAAACGAAGTGAAAAAACTGATCGCCGGTCCTGGCGTTTACATCTGCGACGAGTGTATCGAGCTTTGTAACGATATCATCGCCGAGGAACGTGAGCGCGAAGAGAACACGAAGGCCCAGCTAAAAGTTCCTAAGCCAGTCGACATCAAGACATTCCTTGATGACTACGTTATCGGCCAGGAAAAAGCGAAGAAGTCGCTCGCAGTAGCGGTTCACAACCATTACAAGCGTATTAATTCAATGGGCGGCAAGAAGGACGATATCGAACTTCAAAAGTCGAATATCCTTCTCATTGGACCAACAGGTTCAGGTAAAACGCTTCTTGCGCAAACGATTGCGCGCATCTTGAACGTTCCATTTGCGATGGCAGATGCGACGACGTTGACCGAGGCGGGCTATGTCGGTGAAGACGTTGAGAACGTAGTTCTCAACCTTCTCCAAGCGGCAGACTACGACGTTGAGAAATGCCAAAAGGGCGTCATTTACGTCGACGAGATCGATAAGATTTCTCGAAAATCAGAAAACCCATCGATCACGCGCGACGTATCGGGTGAAGGTGTTCAACAAGCACTTTTAAAAATCCTCGAGGGAACGGTTGCCAATTTGCCACCAAAAGGTGGACGTAAGCACCCGCAACAAGAGTTTATCCAAGTTGATACAGCGAATATTTTGTTCATCGTTGGTGGTGCGTTTGTCGGTCTTGAAAAGATCGTCGAAAACCGCCTCAACAACAAATCGCTCGGCATCACGGCTGACATAAAATCGCAAGCCGAGAAAGACCGCGGCACAAATATTTTGCAATTTTGTGAACCAGACGATCTTGTGAAGTTCGGATTAATTCCAGAATTCATCGGCCGTTTACCGGTCGCAGCAGTACTCGACCCGCTCGAAGAATCGGCACTGATCGACATCCTAATCAAACCTAAGAACGCCCTGGTTAAACAGTATCAAAAATTGTTTGGCTTCGAAAAAGTTCTGCTTACGTTTACAGACGGCGCGTTGCGAGCTGTGGCGAAAGAGGCATTGAAGAGAAAAACAGGCGCGCGCGGTTTGCGCGGAGTCATCGAGCAATCAATGCTCGATATCATGTACGAAATCCCTTCCAAGCCGAACGTCAAAGAGTGTATTATTGACGAAGAGGTGATTTCCTCTAACGGAAAACCAAAGCTTGTCTACAGGACGGACAAAGAACTCGAAGACTTACAAAAGGCTTCGAAGTCTAAGGATGACGACTCTGCAGAGAGCGCGTAAGCGCTCCGAGCACTGATCCTTCCCTCCTGAACGGCTAGCCTGTTTTAGGAAATCGTTACCAGTCGATGAATATGTCTCGCTGTTGAGGCAAAAAGTCGCAAGACTGGTAATGAGGACACTTCTTAAGTGTTCGTAATAGGGAAGGAGATCCTATGAGTGAAGGACCTGGACGGTCTGAGGCCTACAAGCTACCGCTGCTTCCATTGCGGGACCTGATCATTTTTCCGCACATGATGATGCCTCTGTTTGTTGGTCGCGAAAAGTCGATCAATGCGCTTGAAGAGGCCATGAGCAAACAGACTGACATTGTCCTCGCGGCTCAGAAGGATGCAAAAACCAACAATCCAGAAGCGACTGACATCTACGATGTCGGTACAGTTGGTACCATCATTCAGCTTTTGCGTCTGCCAGACGGCACCGTAAAAGTATTGGTAGAAGGCAAACGTCGCGTTCGCATTGAAAAGTACGTTTCAAACGACAACTACTTCATCGTTGAGGTTAAAGACCTAAGCGAGAAGATGGAAAGTCCGGTTGAAACCCAAGCGCTCATGCGCTCGGTGAAAACGACTTTCGAGCAATACGTAAAACTCAACAAACGCATACCGCCCGAAATTCTCATGCGTGTTTCAACTATTGAAGCAGCAGGAGAGTTAGCGGATATCATCGTTGCGCAACTGAATTTGAAACTCGAAGACAAACAAAAGATCCTCGAGATTCCGGATCCGGGTAAGCGCCTCGAGCAACTCCTCAATCTCATGACAGGTGAAATCGAAATTCTCGAAGTTGAGAAGAAGATTCGCACTCGCGTGAAGAAACAGATGGAGCGCTCGCAAAAAGAGTACTACCTCAACGAGCAAATGCAGGCGATTCAGAAAGAACTTGGTGAGAAAGACGATTACCAAGCCGAACTTGCTGACCTCGAGGAAGCAGCTCGCAAGAAAAAATACTCTGATGATGCAAAAGAGAAGACTCTAAAAGAAATCAAGAAGCTTAAGATGATGTCGCCGATGTCAGCTGAAGCAACCGTCGTTCGTAACTACATCGACTGGATGCTTGGCCTTCCTTGGTACAACTTTTCAGAAGACAAACACGATATTAACGAAGCCGAAAAGATTCTCGATGACGATCATTGGGGATTAGAGAAAGTAAAAGAACGGATCCTTGAGCATTTAGCTGTTCAAGGGATCGCTGAAGATATGCGTGCACCGATTCTTTGCTTAGTTGGACCTCCGGGGGTTGGTAAAACATCCCTTGCGCGTTCGATCGCTAAGTCTTTGAACAAAAACTTCGCTCGTATCTCTCTCGGCGGCGTGCGTGACGAAGCCGAGATTCGCGGTCACCGTAAGACTTACGTTGGTGCAATGCCAGGTAAAATCCTGCAGGCACTTCGCAAAGTGGATACCGGGAACCCGGTTTTATTGCTCGATGAAATCGACAAAATGTCGAATGACTTCCGAGGTGACCCAAGTGCGGCACTTCTCGAAGTCCTTGATCCAGAACAGAACTCATCGTTTAGCGATCACTACTTGGAAGTGGAATACGATTTGTCGAAAGTGATGTTCGTTACAACTGCGAACACCCTTCACACAGTTCCTCGTCCACTTCTCGATCGTATGGAAATCATTTCGCTCGAAGGTTATATCGAGAGCGAGAAATTCCATATCGCGAAGAAATACTTGGTACCGAAACAGATCAAAATGCACGGTCTCGCCGGTCGCAAAGTTACTTTTGCTGACATGACGATCCGCCACTTGATCCGTTACTACACAAGAGAAGCGGGTGTTCGTAACTTAGAACGTCAGCTAGCTAACTGCTGCCGTAAAGTCGCGAAGATTTTGATCAAAGAGCAAGCGATGCATGATTCAAAAACCAAAGGCACGAAAGATCGTGAACCGGTTCGTGCACTACGCATGGGCGGCAAAGGCTTCGCGATTACTCCGAAGAAACTTGTCGAGCTCCTTGGTGGACACAAGTACAAGTACGGAAAAGTGGAAGAAGAAAACGAAGTTGGCTTGGTCAACGGCCTTGCGTACACCGAAGTCGGCGGCGATTTACTTCAAATCGAAGCGACAGTTGTACCAGGACGTGGCAAGTTCACAGTCACTGGTCAGCTCGGTGACGTGATGAAAGAATCTTGTTCAGCAGCTATGAGCTACGTTCGTTCGCGCGGACCGCTCTTCGGCCTCGACAAAGACTTCTTTGCGAACATCGACATTCACATCCACGTTCCGGAAGGCGCGATCCCGAAAGACGGTCCTTCAGCTGGTTGTGCAATGACGACAGCAATCGTTTCAGCGGTAACAAAAATTCCGGTTAAGCGAATTGTGGCGATGACAGGTGAAGTAACACTTCGTGGTCGGGTACTCGCAATTGGTGGATTGAAAGAAAAGACTCTGGCAGCTCACCGCGCAGGTATCAAAACCGTAATCATTCCCAAAGAGAACGAAAAAGATATCAGGGACATTCCTAAGGAAGTTCTAAAAGATCTTAAAGTTATCTTGGTGGATCACGTTGACCAAGTGCTTGTAAATGCTCTCGATATCAAGAACGCGAAAGAGCTCTTCAAAGCTCGTGGAGAACGCGGTCTCGGTCTTCGAGCACAGTTCACTGGCCAAACGCTCCATGCGCACTAAATTCGGGCGCTGTTAAAGACAGTAAGATTATGTAAGGGACCGGTTTTCGGTCCCTTTTTTTATGCTCTCTTAATGCTCTCTGGGGCCACTTTACCGCTGAGCTTTTGCTCGATTTTGGATTGTGATTGCGAGGTTGTTTAGTCATTGACGAAACCACGGCGTTTTGACAGAAACATCGGCTCACCCGAACAGATTTTTTAAGATCGCGGAGCCTCCCCTGGAAATGCCAGCGCCAATGCAAACGTTCGAATCGCTGTTAGAGCTCGGAAAGCTCTATCACGAGCGCTGCGATTTCAGTGTTGCTGAGGTTAAACTTCAAGAGGCCGCTAAGGGCTTCTACGATCATCGCGATTTCGAAAAATATCTGAAGTGCGAAGCCTACCTTCTCAAAATGTACGCGGAACGCATGGAAGACGACAAGATTCACGAGACAAAAGAAAAGCTCCAAGACCTCGTGCTTAAAGAGGGCTTCGAGCTCAACGCAATGACGTACTACACGCTCGGTCTCTGTGCTGCTTACAAAACGCAGTACGATCTTGCACTCAGCTATTTCCAAAAATCTCTGACGCTCGCTCTCGCAACTGAAAACAAGCAAAGCATTTGCTACGCGATTAGCGGTCTTGCGATCGTGTACTACCGCATGGATCGTCTGCAAGAGTCGCTAAAAGAAATTTACAACTTGCAGGTGTTCTTCCAAATTCTCGACGTACCTGACGTGAAGAATTCATGCTTGATGCTTAATGCGCACATCCTTCGAAAGCTTGGCAAGCATGAGCAAGCTCTCGAACTTTTGTGGGAATGCTATGACGTCCTTCGCACGCAGAAGAACATGTACATGTACTTCTCGCTGATGCTCGGCCTCGGTATCACGTATAAAGAAATGGGCGACCTCGATATGGCTCGCATGCATTTGCAACTAGCAAAGCGCAGCGCCGATCCAGTGAGCCTCAAGTACATGTACGGACAAATCGTAGCTCAACTCGATGAACTCGGCGTTGGCGACAAACAAGATTTCGATTTGATTCTTTCGTCGGCTTCAAACTCCGTGATGGAGAAGAAAAAAGGGCCAATAGACTTCAAAAATCAATTCATCTTGCTCGATATGCTCCGTTTGTTCATGAAACAGCCGGGCCAAATTCAGAGCAAAGAGGCTCTTGTGAAATTAGTTTGGAAACAAGAGTACGATCCGTCCGTCCACGACAACAAGATTTACGTAACGATTAAGCGTCTTCGGAAAATGATCGAGCCTGATTACGATAAACCTCGATATATTTTCCGCGCTAAGAACGGCTACTACTTGAGCAAGAATGCGAGAGTACATGTCGAACAATAGACATTCCGAGAGACGGCTAAATGCCGTCGGGCATTTCAATGTATTCGGGGGGAACATGAAACGTTTACTGCTCACGCTACTCGCACTCTTGGCGATGTGCTGTTTGGTACAACCAAGCTTCGGCGCTAAGAAAACTCCAGTCGTCATAAAGAAAAGCCAAGCAAACGCGCGGGGCGGAATCTTCGGTCCACTTGGTGGCGGAGAAGTTCCGTTTCCATTCGGTAGCGAGGTTCCTTTTCCATGGCGCTCGATCGAAGGCACGTACTTCGCATCAAGTGACGACTACGAAGCGTACTTCAGCCTCGAGGTTGTGAACGAAAGCAATGAGCCAGCACTTAAAATAAAACATTACGAAAACCGAGAAGGTCGCTTGTTCGGTGAAGGCGGCGGATTCGCACAAAACGATGACCGAATTGTTCGCGCAGCGATGCGCGGTCGCAATGGCCTGAACTACATGGTGTTCTTACGATCGTTCGGTAGCATTGAATTTAATGGTCGCACAATTGACCACGCAATGGTTCTTACGATCCGTAGCTTTGGTCCTCGTGTTTCCGGCAGTAGAGAGTGGCACTTCTTACTTCGTAAGGTGTCACCTCGCCCGGTGAATTACCGTCGATAATCAGACGGTTAGAACTGTTTTAAAGGTCATTGACACAGAGGGTGGATCTCGATAATTTGCCCTCTCTTTTAGAGGCTTAGCTCAGTTGGTAGAGCAATACCCTTACAAGGTATGGGTCACAGGTTCGAGTCCTGTAGCCTCTACCAATTTTCCTTCGGAAAATTGGTAACATGAAAATGAAATCAAAGAATAGCTTTTCAAAGTTTCGCCCACATCCGTGGCACGGCATTTCTCCTGGTAAAAATCCACCAAAGCTTGTAACGGCTTATATCGAAATCACACCGGCCGACGGTATGAAGTACGAAATTGATAAAGAGACTGGTTATCTGAAAGTAGATCGCCCGCAGCGGACTTCGTCTCTTCCTCCAGCACTCTATGGATTCATTCCGCAAACGTATTGTGGCGATCGCGTGAAGAAGTTAGCGCCGAGGGCAAAACGTGGCGATGGAGACCCACTCGATATTTGTGTTTTGAGCGAGCGTCCGATTACGAGAAATGAAATTCTGGTTCCGGCGCGCGTGATCGGCGGCCTTCGTATGATTGATAAAGAAGAAGCTGATGACAAAATTATTGCGGTCTTAGAGAGCGATCCGTTCTGGGATGAGATTAAGGATTTGAGCGATCTTTCTAACGTATTGAAATCGCGGCTTGAACATTACTTTATGACTTACAAAATGATTCCAGGCGGAAAGACGCCTGTGAAACTCGGATCATTTTATGATTTGAAACATGCCGAGAAAGTGATTCGCGCTGCAATGGCCGATTATATCGATGAGTTCAGCACAACATAAGTTGGCTTGCGACTGCTCGATATCTGAATCTCAAACTGAGACAGTCGTCTTAAATTTTCGTGATTCGCGAACTACTTTTAAGTCCCTGAAAATCCGAGTGTTTCCGAGCTGTGCTAAACTAAACCGAATCAACTAAAAAACGGCTGCGGGCACTTTGTTGCAACCAATCTGATTTGGTTGCTTAATGTTACTTCGGGTTGTTCGTCTCTTCACGTCTTCATCAAATTTCATATCCGGGGGGATCAGTGAGAGTTGCGGCACTCGCATTAGTGGCGGCATTGGTACTGGGTTTTCAAAATTGTTCAAAAGTTACTTTCAGTGCAGCGGGTGAGGCGACCGAGCTGTCGCTTGATCCGAATGATCTCGGCTCCAGCAGCGGTAGCTCGACTGGTACCGATGGCGATGGAGTTGACGGCGGTATTAGACAGCCGGCAAGCACGACGACGACCGGAACTGGTTCTACTACTGGTTCATCCACGACAACGACAGGCGGCGTTCCGGCAACAACGACTGAACTTCCGACCGTTACTTTCTATGGCCCGTTATGCCAACCAAGAACTCAGTGCGCAGCTGAATTCCGTCTCGGAAAACCGATGCCATTTGCAACTTCATTTTACTGGCGCACGAACGATACGGCTTATCAGACGCCATCAACAAATAGCACTTACGTCATTGGACAGCCCGGAGTTCATTACGTCGCAAAAGGACCTGAACTCATTACGTTCGCTCCAGGCGAAACGTTAAAGCCCATCACCGTTCAAAATATCAATCCGTATAGCTACGCTGTTTACATTCCAGTGCGAATGAGTCAATGCGTGTACGGCGGAACAGCACTAAACTGTTCCGAGATTTTTAAGTAAAGATTTTTATCAGATAATTATCGGGCGGCTGCGAAAGATTTAATTCGTGAGTCGCCGTTCCCCAAAAACTCAATCGTGAGCCAGAACATTCCAGGTGAAACCTGATAGTAGTTTTGCATCGTCACTTGGCCGAGGGAAAGATCGAATCGTTTTACAACGCCCTTGCCGTGTATGATCATTTCGTTTTCTGAAGGTGAGAAGACATCGTCTGAGCTGAATTCAGTTTGGCCACGCTGAGCGTTTTTGCTGCTCGTGCTACGCGCTCTCATCATTCCTGACATTCCGCCTTTACGAGCAACAAGAGAAGTACCTCTCCAGAGTTCAGCAACTAAGTACTGATTTGGAAGCGAGCCCGTAACTTTCCACGCCATCCCATCGTCGCCAGACGAAGCGCATGTGTAGATCGTCGTGCTAACGCCAATGATGATTCCGAGAGGGGTTCGCTTCACTGAAGGAGCATGCATGGTAAAGGCTTTGTTTCCTTTATCTTCAGCGACTTCGCAAAATGCTGAACGACCGACAGGTTGAAGAGTAAGTTCTCCGACTTGCGCAAATGCTTGTGATTGGAACATGAAAGCGGCGAACGCCAAAAAGCTTGCCTTAAACATACGAACCCCCCGGTAAAGTCCTAAAATTGTTTGCCGAGTTTGATTATTAGACAAGCAGAATTGTTAGGGTCATAAAAGATCGTTTACGCCGAGGGGTCCTTCGAGGTTGATGGACCCAAATTGAGAGTGCCCGCGACGCTTAGATCGCTTGGCCGATTCCCGCGTAACGGCGATAAGTTAGCAGCTTTTTCATGAATTCGGCCTCAGCCGCCACTCGCGGTGACGCTTTGTCTGAGTCAGCTTTTACGGCCGCCATAAGTTGATTAGAGATCGACATTTTTCCGAGGAGCGCCTTGAGAGTGCCATCCATCTTTGGGGCGATTCCAGCTTTAACCATCGCTTCATAGGCAAGGTTGCCACCATTTAAGTAGACGCCGAATTCCGAGATCTCAACTTGGCCGTAGGCCGAAACATCGAGTGTCCAACCGCCCAAAAGCATTTTGCCGAAATGAACGACGCCTTCGCGGATCTTTGAAGCGCGCGAGATCATCATTGCACCAAGGAAGTTATAGCGAACTTGCGCGAGAAGTTTCGCGACGCTTTCGTAAATAAGAACTTGTTTTACGTAATCTGGATAATCAGAAATAAGTTTTTTGCCTTGAGCAATCTCTTTAGACGCCATCAATGAAGTTTTAATCATGTCCCACATAGAAAGCTGATCTTCTTTTTTCACTAGCTCCTCTTGCTTCGGATTAAGGAGATGCATTGCAACCGCAATCGCGTTGAGAGATTGCTCGCGGTTTGCACGAACGTCACCATGGAGTTTTGGATTAGCAAATGGCATCGCTTCTGTTTGACCAGCGTCGATGAATTGCTGAACGTCGCGCATGAATTCTTTTGCTGCATCGGCAGCTAGCTGCATACGTACTTTTTGGTTGTCGTGACACAGGCTCGACCAAATTTGAAATTCAAAAGACATGAAGTACTTGCCGGCTTCGGAGACTTTTGGTGTTCCAGCGTCGGCTTCATCGATTGCTTTCAAACCGTTGCGGCGAGCTGTAAGCGAGTCGCCCTGGCGAAGTGCCGTGAACATCTCGCAAGTCGTCTTGTTCATTTCATTAGTAGTAATGGCCATCGCCGTAGTTGTGGTGGCCATGTCACCCATTTTGGTGTTCATTTCCGATGTTGTTCCACTCATGGCCGTGGTCGTTGTGTTCATTTGACCGAGTCGACCGTTCATTTCGGAGGTCGTATTGTTCATCTCACCAGTCGAGTCATGCATCTCATCGAGATTCTTTTTCATTTCACATGCAGACATTGAAACGCAGACCGCGAGAAGTGATAAGGCTTTAACGAATTTCATAATAGGCTCCAATACTTTTCAGTTTAATCTTTTGCTTCCGCAGTTGGATCGTCACCTTCAGAGAGATGATTCACCGACATATCGATTGCGTTCTTGAGGTCTTCGGCACGTTTTTTTGGAAGTTTTGCGAATTGTTTTTTAATCGCAGCCGCGTTTGCAGCAATAATGCTGATATTGCTCTGGATGATGGATTCAGAAGGATCTTTTTGAGTTGAAAGTTGAATCACTTCCGCGACACGCACCACTTGGGCAGAAGTCAGTTTGAGATCTTTCTTTGCTGGCATTTTCGCGATGATCTCAGATGCCTTCAGTTGTAACGAATTGTAATAATCCGAAGGTTTATTTTTAGCACGGAGCTGAACTTCAACATTCTTCAATTGATCACAGCCGCTACAGAGATCGGCCGCGAGCCCTGAGTTAAGAAATA
>JANOUF010000395.1:0-6832 GCA_031416685.1 Bdellovibrionales bacterium | reverse complement strand
AAGGTGCCTGGCACCTTTTCGAGAAAGTTTGCGTCATCAGATGCCGCTGGCGAGGTCGCTTGCAGGTGTATATGTGCACACGATGTCTGTCGTAATTTGAAGGTCGCTGCCGGCGTTAAACGAAAGTGAACTACCGCCACCGAACTCAGAGGAGTCAAATACGATTCGAAGTGGGCTGCCATCTGCGTCTCGGCCGGAAAATTCATAGAGCGCTTCGGATGTACCCATCGCTGAATCAGCAAGAGTGATAACAGACCACTCGTTATTGTCGAAGAGCGCGGCTTTGCTACTCAAAAGGTTCACTTCGACAGCATAGTCTTGAATAGTTTCAACGCTGCAACGATAAGTTGAAGCAGTTGCGGGGAGAGTTGCGAAGCTAAGAGCTAAAGCGATAATTAAAGTTTTCATTTTCATTTCCTTAAAGTCACTTCGAGTGACTGATTTAATTGACTGAATAATTTCTAGTTTTCTATTTTTGATTAAAATTATTTGCAAGTTAACGAGCCGATTAACCGTGGTTCGCGGCCAGTTGGTGGCTGGAGAATTTCTCCGACCATTGCGCTGCCGGTGCCAGTTTTTTTCAATTGAACGGTGTATCCGGTTCCACTTTGATCGTAGCCGTCGCAGTTCCAGCCGGTAGCGTTGGTTTTGCAACCAAACGGAATTACCATTCCATTGGTAATCAAGAGCTTTACGTGTCCCTCTGTCCGATTTGTGTGAGGGTAGTCAAAGGAGATGTAATCACGAATCGTAAACTCAACTTTCGTATCGTTCGTTAGCTGACCAGAGCACTTTAAGCGCTCAACAATTTTGCTGTCCGAGCAAAGCTTGGGGTCTTTGCGGTTATCTAAGCTAATCGTGCAATGATTTTGGGAAACCCATTCATCAGATCCGCGATGGACTTTTGAATGGTCGACATCTTCGACATGAACATTTAAACAGCGTGCACCATCTTGTTTTTCAAGAAGCTCGAAAGAAATCGAGTTTTCGTCGTAGGCCGATGGGCTAGAAACCTTTTCTGTCAGTTCTAGTTCACCAGTTTTATTTAATGCTCGCGCTGTTTTGTCAGCATCAAACAACATGCTGTATGTGTCAGACATGTTCTGATCGATGATCGTGAATGTTCCTGGTCCTTTGTTTTTGAATTTCAAAGTACAAGGACCGTTCGCAGAGATACCGTTGTATTTTCCGCTTAACTCGCTTGACCGAACGGGCTGTGCTGCTTGAGCGACTTGAACTAAAGAAATCAAAAGTGATGCAAGAATTAATTTATTCATTGGATTTTACCTTTTCAAATTTTTCCGACTCAAATTTTACGCTGCCGCCGTCGCACTGAATTCCGTAGCTAGTTCCTCTTGTGAAATTTTGAGCTCCTAGCCATTTGCCACCGAACTGAATTGATCCAGAGAAAGTTTGGGTGCGTGCATTGTAGTTATCAATTCTGAGTACTGAGAATACCGAGCTTGCGAATTCCATTTCGATATTCGTTGAACCAAAAGCCTTTGTTTCGTCTTCTTGCTGATCACGAGCATCGATCTTAACATTGCTGCTATATGCACCGGTGCGATCTTGAGTCGTGATTGCATAAACGTTTTTCTCGTCATGCCATGTTCCTTGGTCGGGAGCGCCTGAGCCGCGAGTTCGTGTGAGCCAAAACTTCTTCGGATCACTATGGCCAAGTCTCGAATCGGATTTGTAGGTTGTCTTGCAGACAAGCCGCTTTGGGAATTCAACCAGCTTCGGCCATTTCATCCAGCGGTGAATATTGCGAAGTCTTGCTGCTTTTTGGCAAAGAGCTGCTTCTTTCTCATCTGCTGGTTTCTCGTAGCGTTTAGATAAGATTTCGTATTTGTCATAGCAATTCTGAGATTCGTAATATTCGTTAGCCCACTCAACTTCAGTTTTGTTCGTGCGACGATGTGGAGCAATTGCTTTAAGAATAAGATCGCTTAGCTCAAATTTTGGATTGTTAAGTACCTTTGCAACACGTTCAACGTGCGCACGAATCGGAGTTGTATCCTTACCTGGTTGGTTGCGTAGGGCGACAAATATCTCATGCACTTCAAGTAGACCGCGGTCAACCCAGCCAAGCTTATCAACAGTGCCCATGTCGTAGTTTACGATTCCATTTTTTATATCTTGAACCGCAAGTTGCACTTTTCGGCAGCCAGCGGGGAGTGAGCGTGGATCAATATTGTCGTCTGGAAAATCTTTTAGGCGATCTTGGAACTGCCAGTGCAAGCTTTTGCCTGTGAACTCAAACAGCCAAGCTAAAGAAATTTTTTGGCCGGCTTTCAATGGATGGTCATAGAGTTTTTGTGGATGAGATTTCTCGATGATTTCCGCAATGGCCGCAACCATTTGGCTTGGGTCGCCTAATCGAATGTCTTTTAATCCACCATTACGTACGAAATCAAAAGTATCAGCGAGGTAGACGCCGTTGGTACCATCGCCTTTCGGGCAAATGATCCCTTTTCCGCCACCGCCACCTTCAGTGCCTGTAGCAAAAGCATTTGCGCTTATTAGTAAAGTTGCGATGAGGGAGAAGATTTTAGTTTTCATTGTCTGTGTCCTTGATCTTTTTAGAAACAGGATAAAGTTGGACGCCGAGATTGTAGACTCTGCTTTGCTTTCCATCTTCAAGGAAGGCGCAGAGATCGCGTCGGAATTTAGTTATTAATTTTCTTGCTTCGGGAAGTTTTGCGATATCGATTGCCATCGTCATCGAAGTGATATCTTTTTCTTCCTGCGGAACGTTGTCGATGGCAGCTAGCGCTTTTGAAACGATGTCGCGCTGAAGTTGCTTATGTGCTGCTGACGTTGTTCCAGGCTCGAAGTTAGTTGCGAACTTGTAAGTCTTAAGAAGAACGCCATTTTCTTCTCTTATAATATTAAGTCGGATCATGCGAGCGATGGCTTCTCTTGCTTCGACTGCAGAAATACCTAAAGACCGAGCAATCCACGCAGGGTTGTTTTTGAATCCATCAACCGATACGAATTCAATAATTGCGATGTGATACCACTCTGAAATGAAAGCAAAAGAGTCTTTCGCAAGAAGAGCGAACTTTTCTTCGTTAGTTTGAAGGTCAGGAGTCGAGCGTTTGTATTTATTCGCTTCAAGGAATGTGCGCTTCATGTCGGGGTGTGTGCCAAGGGTAGAGGTGATTTGCTCAATCACCTTAGTAGAAGCCTTACGCTTGCCTGCGAGGATTTGCGATACACTTGATGCGTCCATATTAAGGAGCTCAGCAAACGCTCTTAATGAGTAGCGGCTGTTTTTCTTGCTGCGTTTTGCAAGTTCAGATTGCAGATAAAATCTGAAGTCTGATTCGAATTTCTGATCGAGTGCCGCCGTGTTCATGGATCAGAGTTATAAACGAGGCTCATTGAAACCGCGAGGTTGTTTGCCACAAAGTGTGGCAGCCAATATGCCACAGGTAGTTTCTGCAGGAGTGTACAGAAGTTCGACGAGGATTCGTTGGGGAGTCTTTAGAACGTTAGTGCAAGCACATGATTTGCCGATGTCGCCACGTGACGACATCGGCAAGGGCCTGGCTTCCCTCAATAGTATTTACGCTTTGATGACGGGCTTAAAACCACCCCAAAACATTCGCTTACCATCAAACGGCATCGTCGAAGCGTCGTACTTCATACGCGGATCGTTCATTACTTTTTTCATGACTTGATCGCGGTGTCTGCGATTTTTGTAAGTTGCCCATGAGAAGAACACGACTTCGTTTTTCTTAAGCTTCACGCTTCTTGGAAAAGATGTTCTCTTACCTACCGGCACATCGTCGCCCATACATTCAACGTAATCGAGTGCTCCGTATTCAAGCCAAACTTTTTTAGCTAAGCGCGCGGCCTTCTTGTATGCCGCCAAATTTTTCTTCGGCACTGGCAATATAAATCCATCAACATAATTTTCTGTTTTTCGCATTTTACTTTTCCTCCTTAAGGATTAGGAGGGCTAGTGTACGTGTTTGATTTACTCAGGCAAGGCCTGAAGGTGTCAGGCCCCTAAACGGGAAAGTTTGCGTCATACCATTATGGAATTAGTTCGCTCAGCTTAGCAATATAGCCGCTAATAACACCGGTCCATGCCTGGCCGTCAAGGCTTACACTAGCACTGCCAGAGATGTAGATTTGGTTCAGCGAGTTGAGTGAGACGCTTGTGCATATGTGCGATGTGCCGGCGCCTGACTCGTATACATTTACGAGATCGCCACTGCTGTGATTTACCTTTATCACAGCAACTCCGCCGGCCTCTTTACGTGTAAAGCCGCAGCCGATTCCATTTCCGTAGGAATCGAGGGCAATTGAAAAAATATCGTCGACGGAAATTCCGCCATAGTGTTTTTTCCAAAGCTGATTACCGGCGCTATCGTAGCGCGCGAACATGCCTGCTTTACTACTAATGATCGTTGGATCTTCAAAAGAATGTAGCGACCCACCAACAACGATATCGCCATTCGGTGCAAGCGCGATGCTATTCACTTCGCCGCCGACGATTTTAGAGAACTGAAGAACGCCGCTATTATTATACTTTGAAATTGAGCCGTAACACCAGCCGGCGCTGCCTGTGCATCCTCCCACAATGACGTTGCCGTCATTCGTGGCTTTGATTGATTGTAACCCATCTGGTTGGTCGCTCACGCCGATCTGTTTTTTCCAATAAACGGTTCCCGAAGAATCTAACTTAATTAAAAAGCTGTCTCCGTAAACTGAGTCTCGCGCTCCTTCGAAAGCGCCATAAGTGTGCCCACCAAGGTACACGTGACCAAATACATCATCGACTTCGAGGGCGGTAGAGCGGTCTGCGTATTCAGTTCCAAATTGCTTTGCCCAAATGAGATTACCATTGGGGTCGTACTTACGAATGAAAATGTCACTTGGACCAGCCGTTGGCGCGTCAAGCGAACCGAAAGTGTGGCCTGCGACATAAATATTATTTTGTGAATCAACATCTACTGTAAGAGCTGAGTCTCCGGCAACGTTAATGCTTGGGCCTTGAGTTCCAAACTGCAGCGACCACAATTTCACGCCGTCTTTGTCGTACTTAATAAGGATCGCATCGCCTTGGTCATCGTTTATCACAGGGCCGTTATCGAAACTTGAATAGGTTAGGCCGACTGCGATTATATTTTCTGCGTTATCAAGTACTGAATCGTTGATTTGATTTTGTGACGAGAACGAATTTGCTGGTGAGAATTGTCTTAACCATACGACTGGTTCGCTTGTCGGCGTAGGAGATGGTGTCGGTTGGCAGTGCGGGTTGTTAGCCACACCTTTACCTTTAGCAGCACAGCCCGGAACTACTTTGCCGAAGGCGAGTTCATCGCTTGATAGCGAGGCAGTGTCTGAGCATGCGCTTAGAACTGCAGTGAGCGAAAAAATAGAGACCGCATAGACGATCTTTTTTACCAAAAACGTACCCCTTGTTCGTCTGAGTGATCTATCGGACGAAGGTCGAGGACGCTTAAATGTCGTCGATTTGCGTCTCAAGGTGAGACAGATGCAGGTGGCATGCGCCTTTTTTCGAAGCGGTGCTAGGTAGGACGGGAGCATGCGCGCAGCATGCTCCCAATTCTGGAACTACGGTCGGTTCTTGCAACGAGAAGCGTTTGGATTTGCTTTGCAGAAGACGTCGGAGTCGCTGCAACTTGAAGCATACGGATTCTTTTCGCAGTAGGCTTCACTGCTAGCGCAACTTGAAGCGTAAGGATTTTTCTCACAGTACGAATCTGAAGTTGAGCAGCTAGAGGCGTATGGATTTTTCTCACAATACGCGTCTGAGGTTGAGCAACTAGATGCGTATGGGTTCTTCTCACAGTACGAATCGGATGTAGAACAACTTGAAGCGTATGGGTTCTTCTCACAGTACGAATCTGAAGTTGAGCAACTAGAGGCGTACGGGTTTTTCTCACAGTACGCATCTGAGCTAGAGCAGCTCGAAGCGTACGGGTTTTTCTCGCAGTACGAATCTGAGCTAGAGCAGCTCGAAGCGTATGGATTTTTCTCACAATAGGAGTCGCTCGTCGAACATTGCGAAGCATACGGATTGCTTTCGCAGTATGGGTCGCGAGTTGGTGGGTCTTTAGTCTCGTCGAACGCGAGTGCGTTTGTCCCTGTGAATGCGGCGAGTTGAAAAGCCGCTGCTAGTAACATCAGTGTCGTTTTGCGCATGATTTTTCCTTCCATGACATTGTTTCTGATCACGGGGATATACAAAGCAACAGATGGGCCAGCGTTTTTGGGGCCAAATTGAAACTTTTTGGTAAAACTCTTTGGGGTAACTTTTCGGCGAACTTTAGATGCCGCGGTACTGGACGATTTTGTACTTGGAGAAGTTCATACTCGCGGACACGCCGAATGAGGATTCGCGCATTTCACCAACAACTTCAATGAGCGGGTTTATACAGCCCGCAATAGCAGGGCACAATGGGCGCCAAGTGAATTGGTACTTTAGTTGGCAGTTTTGTTGAAGGTTCAAGCAAGGGGTACCGTGTTGATCATAGCCAGATGAATTGTCACCAGAGAGTGGCTGACCAGTGAGATCGTAAATGATGAGAGGTTGCGTTTGCAATGTTGTGCAACTTCCATCTCGCAAGCAATTTAGATTTACATTTTTTAGTAGAGTTTCATTCCAACCTTCGTTATTGGAAAGTTGTGCGTCCATCATGGTCTTTGCCATTTCAAGCGACACACGTTTTCGCTCACGCTGTTCAACCGACGTATACGACAAGCGGCCTTGAATGAAGGTGCCGAAGAAAATCATCACTGCGACCAGTATTCCGATCAGTATCAGGATCGTTGAACCGCGTTCGTTATCTAT
>JANOUF010000394.1:0-7582 GCA_031416685.1 Bdellovibrionales bacterium | reverse complement strand
GACTGGAGATCAAAGTCTACTGCGCACATTAAAGATGCGTCGTGAGCGAATTGCTAAACAGAAGTTGCCGAATGCGTTGGATGCTTACTACGTAAATTTAGAGATTGATGTGTTGTTTCGAGATGCCAATGCTGCCATTGGACCCTTTTGGGAAGGGTATGAGGGCTTAACCCCCGAACTAAGAACCAATATGATTAACTTTTTCAACCAAGGAACTACCAACGCTGACGGAAGTTATAGACAAGGATCTACGCGGCTTTCTAAACGTCGCTGCGGAAGCGACCAAAACCCAGCGACGTGCAGCCCTCAAGGTCAAGCCGGAGGTACGATGACGACTCTTGCGCAAGTCATAGCTGATGCACGCCGAGCCCTTCGTTGTGAAGTGACCGTAGGTGATGCCACCCAAGAACAAGCTTCGCCAGCTAAACCGGAAGCAACTCGAACTACTAATCCCAACAGATCTCAAAAAACCGACCGAGCTCGTTAGACGCCTTCGTTCGGCTATCACGCGCATTTTCGTCGCTCCTGTAAAACAACTCGACAGGTAGATCGCCTCTTGAAACGAACACGCGCGAGCTAACACGCGCGAATTTCGGCGCAGCTATTGCTTTACTGAAGCGCACGGAGGCTTTATGACGGCAAAATTGATCGCCCTTTTGGTATTGTTGTTTGTTAATTTACAAGCTGTTGCGGCCGACGCTGCAACTTCAAACCAAACTGAGATGCAAGAGAGTTTAGCGACGATCTTTGCAAAAGCTGTTGCTCCCGCAATAATTCAAAAGAACCTGACAGCCAGAGAATATGCTTACACGACAAAAAATTTTGGAGTAGGGCCCGGTGGCGATTATCATTTCGATTCTGCGCAACTCAACCGAGATAAAGCCTTCTGTACGGAGCAATCCGACAAGGCTTATTGGGTTGGCTACGTACCATTCTACGGCAAACAATTCCGGCATCAGGGGCATTGGCGCTACTTAAAAAACGAGAACGCTGCTCATGCGAAACATCCGCGATGCAAGAAGTACCAAGTCGAATTCTATAAAAACCACCCGCAATTTCTAAAAGAGAACGCTAGCGACATGAGCGATGGCGAGCACAAGGTGCTCAAATCCGGATTTATCTATGAGAGATTACCGTGGGCTTTCCTCTCTGAAATTCAGAAAATTTACCAAGAACGATCTTTAGCGTTGGTAAAGAGTGAGTTGTCTTTAGTAGGTGCAGAAATGGCCAAAATTGCTAAGAACCCGAGTGCGCCGCAAATGCTCGTCTGTGCTGCTGTAGCTATCAGTGACGTTGCACGAAATGCCGTCTCAGTTGAAAAACACATGTCTGGAATTGACGAAAGATTCGACGAGAGCGAACAAGAAATCTATTCGAGGCGTTTGAAGTTCCTGGCATTTACGATCAGTGATTGGATTGCAAAAACTGGTGGCAACTCAAGCCTATGCCCGAACTTTGGGCTGGAGCTTAAAGTTGACGAACTTACTTCGCGTGTCGATGCGGCGGAACAACGACTTATTGAGTTAGAAAACGAAGTCACAGAGCTTCGCGTCGAGGTAAATCAACTTAAAGGCGATCAGTCGAAGAACTTTATTTTTACCATGCTTGGTTTCTGGTACGTAGGCTACGCAGGGCACACCTTGATCAGCCCTTTGTGAGCAAGGCCGTAAGGATTCGTTTAGCGGCAAACATTGCACATGCCTAAACCAATTCCGCACAGTTTTGTACTCGAAGAACTTGCTGATGTGATGCCGATCACGAAACCGATGTTTGGTGCGTACGGCGTCTATGTGAATGGCAAGATCGTTGTTATTTTGCGAAGCAAAGAAAGCTCTCCGCGCGACAACGGAGTTTGGCTAGCAGTCGTAGAAGGCGCTCATGAAAGTTTGCGCGAAATTTTTCCAAGCATGCGGTCGCTTGAATTGTTTGGATCCGGGCCGACCGGGTGGCAAATCCTTCCTGAAGATGCAGATGATTTCGAAGAATCGGTTTTGCGCGTTTGCCGCTTGATTGCCAGGGGCGATGAGCGCATTGGAAAAATTCCGAAAGCGAAATCAGCCAAGAAGAAATCCACTAAGAAAAAATCACCGCCAAACAAACGAAGATAATTACTTTGCGAAATTGGTTTCCATATCGAGTAACCACTTTTTTCTACTCGTTGTGCTTAATTTTTTTTGGCGATATCCGCGATGATGCGATCAGCGGCGACGGCAGGATCTGCCGCTTCAACGATGGGGCGGCCGATGACGAGTGCAGAAGATCCTGAAGCGATTGCTTCTCTTGGGCCCATCACACGCTTTTGATCGCCTCTTCCTTCGTCAGGTAAGCGAATTCCAGGTGTCACGAGGTAAGCCTCAGGATGCCGCTTGCGAAGGTCCGCAACTTCTTCTGCGGAGCAAACGAGGCCTCTGATTCCAGAGTTAATTGCGAGATCTGCGAGTGTGCGAACTTGATCGGCAATGGTGAATTGGCCAAGCGGTGGAGGCAGAGTTTGCGGGTTGTAGCTTGTGAGAATTGTGACTGCGAGGATTTGAAACGGTCGTTTTTGGTTTAATTCTTTTTCGGTGCTTGCGAGGAGCGTGAGTGCCTCACTGCCCGCCCAAGCGTGAACAGTTGCGAAGCTTGCGCCTGCTTCGAAGCTAGCTCTGATTGCTGCGTCCATTGTTGACGGTATATCGAGGTATTTGTTGTCGACGAAGACTGGTGCGAGTTCCGCGACTTCGCGAATTAAGTCGGATCCATATCTGACAATGAGGCGTGGTCCGAGTTTGTAGGCGCCTACTTTTCCTTTGAGAGTTTTTGCGATGGAGAGACATTTCTCTCGGGAATCAACGTCAAGGGCGACCATGATCGGATTTTGAAGTTTCACGTTCATTGCTGTTTCACCATTGATGCGATCTTTTCGGTGGCGTTGTCGGCTTGCACTCGTTCTGCCTTCATCGTTTTTAAGTCTACCACTTCGACTTCACCTTTTTGAAGAGCCGAAGCACTGAAAATGACGGCAATATGCGCATGGGCATTTTTGCCTTCGAGTTGTGCGGTAACGCCGTGGGCTTTTAGATCCAACGCGAGGACTTGCGCACTCATGCGTAACTCTTCGTCATTTGGATCCTGGACTCGAACGATAACCATTTACGTTAGATAATTTCTTCGACATCAATGCCGTAGCCTTTGATCTTGCGATGCAAGTAGCTACGTTCAAGGCCGATAACTTCTGCGGTTTTCGAGATGTTTCCTTTATTCTCCGCGATCTTCTTAAGAAGGTATTCCTTCTCGAAGCGCGCGCGAGCTTCTCTGAAATTTGCAATTTCATCGTTCGACATTGAATCTTCGCTCAATGTGAGACCTGCGAATTTCAGATCGTGGACGTCAACGAAATCACTTGGCGTGAGAATGTAGATTCGCTCAACGAAGTTTCGAAGTTCACGAACGTTTCCGGGCCATGTGTAAGCCTGCAGACGCTCCATCGCTTTTGGCGAGAAGACCTTTCTGCGGAAGCCACCTTCTCGAGCGAACTGTTCGCTGAAATGAAGGCAGAGTGAAGCGATGTCGCCGTTACGGTCACGGAGTGCTGGAATATGACAAGGGATTATGTTTAGGCGATAGTAAAGATCTTCGCGGAAGCGACCCTCTTTAATTTCTTGCTCAAGGTTTTTATTTGTCGCTGCGATCACGCGAACGTCAACTTCGATAGTTTCTTCGCCGCCAACGCGTTGGAATTTTCTCTCTTGGAGAATGCGAAGAATTTTAGCTTGGGTTTTGTCGCTCATATCTGCGATTTCATCTAGGAAAAGTGTTCCGCCGTTAGCGAGGTCAAATTTTCCTTTGCGAGTTTTTTCTGCGCCGACAAATGCGCCTTTTTCAAAACCGAATAGCTCTGTCTCGATGAGATCTTCTGGAATTGCTGCGCAATTCACTTCAACAAAAGGGCGACTAGCGCGTGGGCTTAGGTAATGAAAGTTTTGTGCGATCAGTTCCTTGCCTGTGCCGTTTTCACCAGTAATGAGAACCCAGCTCGAAGTGGGGGCAACACGCGCGATCATCTGCTTTACGTTCACCATTTGCGGACTATCGCCAATGATGGCGATGTTACGACGGAGTTTATTTAGAAGAGCGTTCTTTTCGCCTCTTTCGCTTTGGAAGCTCAAGATGTTGTTGAGAAGAATTGTGATCTTATCGATTGAGAGTGGCTTTTCAACGAAGTCCCAAGCACCGAGTTTTACGGCTTTCACAGCTGTCTCAATTGTTCCGTGTCCCGACATAATGATGAATTCTGTTGTCGGATATTTTGCGCGTGTGGCGCGAAGTGTTTCGATACCGTCCATCGAACCAGGCATCCAAATATCGAGGAGCACGACGGTTGGGCGATAGTCTTCGAGGACTTTTACCGCCTCGTCACCGCTTTTCGCTGTGCGAACTTCGTAGCCTTCATCTTGAAGACTCGCCGTTAGCACTTCGCGAATTGCTGGTTCGTCGTCGACGACCAGAATTTTTGCTTTAGCTATCTCAATCTTATTTGCCTCAGACTTTGTTAACTCAGACAATGGCTTGTCCATTCGGATTCTCCTCTTCAAATGGCAATGCTCGGATCGAATCACCTTCTGTGATTGGAAGCTCGATAATTATTTTCGTTCCATGCGGTTCGTTTGAGAACGCTCGCACGAAGCCGTTGTGGTCTTCGACGATTCGTTTCACGATCGCAAGGCCGAGGCCAGTGCCGTTTTCTTTGGTCGAGAAATACGGTTCGAATATCTGCGCACGTAACGCGTCTGGAATTCCAGCGCCGTTATCGGATACAGAAACTCTCACGAGCTTCAGAAGATTATCATACTGCGTACGTACCGCGACTCGTCCACCGTCTTTTTCAGATAGAGCACCGACGGCGTTTTCGATCAAGTTTTGCAGCACGCGACGGATCTGTTCAGGATCGAATTTGAAATCTGGAAGAGTGTTGTCTTTTTCAAACACAAATTGAAGTTCTGGCTGGCCAGTTCTGTATAAAACCAGTGCGTCTTCAATAACTTGGTTCAATGTTCCGATCACCCGACGTGTTTGCGGGAGGCGCGCGAAGTTTGAGAATTCATTGACGAGATTTTTTAGATCATCTGTTTGTTGGATGATCATCTGAATGCTTGATTTAAAGGCAGGGTCGTTAATTTGTTGTCCAAATTTGCGCTCAAGTCTCTGCGCTGAGAGTTTAATTGGCGTAAGTGGGTTCTTAATCTCGTGAGCGATTCTGCGTGCAACTTCTGTCCACGCAGCTGCTCGTTGTGCATTTAGGATCGGTGTTAAGTCGTCAAATACGAGAACTTTACCGATCTCTTCGCCGCCGTCGTCGTTTAAGATTGAAAGTGTGAGCGAAAGCGGCACAGATTGGCCTGCTACCTCGATGCGAATTTCTTTTTGTAGGGACGTAGCTTTGTGCTCGCGCATCGTTTTTAAGAGTTCTGAGAACGTATGATAGTACTCATCATTTAGAACTGACTTGAGATGTTTGCCTACGAACTTATCTTCCTCGATATTAAGAAGGTGACCTGCATGCCGATTGATAGTCGTAATGACACCCGACTTATCAACTGAGATCACTCCTGTTGTGACGTTTGACAGAACGACTTCCACATAACGACTGTGCTCATCGAGACGATGGAGCGACTGAGTAAGATCTTTTTTCGATTGATCGAGGGAAGAAATCATTTGGTTAAAGTGTCCGATAAGTCGATTTACTTCTTTGCTTCCAGATACGATTTCGACCGCTCGATAATCGCCCTCGGAGACTCTTCGGCTTGCAATACCGAGCATTTCAAGCGGGACGGATAAGTGTCGTGCGAGGTAAATACCGAACCACGTCGCACAAAGTAGAATCACGAGCGTCATTAGTACGAGTACGGTGAGATAAATCGACTTAAGCGGATACTGGATCGGATCAAGGTTGCGGAGTTCTTCATGTGCAGCCGAGATATCGTCCATTTTCGCAATGAGCGACATCGGGATATAGCTTGAGACCACAAGCGCGCCGCGATTGTTCGATTTGCTTACTGGAATGATCACGCGAACGAGATTTCCCTCGCCGAAATGATGGATCGTGCTCGCATCATCTTTTTGTGTAAGACCTTTTCTTAAAAACTCGAGTGAGACCGGCGGAATCTCGGGGATCGATTCATCCTTGGAGATAGCGATAACCCGCTCACCGAAAAGATTCGGATAATACTCGACAGCGTCGAGCGCAAAGCGATCACGAAGAACTTCAAGTTGAAGCTCCAGGTGCGCTGGATCGGATTCCGCATTGATCTGGTTGGTGATTTGTTTTGCGAAGTGATAATTTTCTTTTTTTGCAGAGAAAATATATTCCTGGTTCACTTCGAGAGAGTTCCGAAGGACTCCCGCCATTTTTACGCTGAACCATTTATCGAAGCTGTTGTTGATGTAAAATACCGAAACCAAAAACATCAACGCTGTCGGAACGGTCGCAAACGCGGTGAAAGCTGCGATCAGCTTACCTTTGAGTGAGCTACCGATGACTTTACCTTGCTGCTCGACAAAGATTTTTACGACGTTCCTGAAAATTAGGAAGAATAAAAGTAAAAGCAGAACGATGTTGAAGTTAACGAGGCCGAAGAAAAAGATTGAGTGAACAAACGGTAGCTGTTCGCTTGTATCGAGAAGTTTAAATTCAAACCAAGTTAAGAAAAAGAACAGCGCACCCAGAACAAGCATCGTCACGACTTCACGTTTGCGCTTGCGCGCCTCGCGTGGTCCTGAGTTTGGCCCGCCGTTTGGAATGTCTGCGTCTGGGACGTGTTCTATCATTTCGTATTAGCGCTCTGGTTGGTTGAAGTTTGGGAAATTGCACTTAACAGTCGAGCCATTTCGACTGTGACTTGCGCAGCTTCTGCGCCTTTGTTGCCGTGCTTTCCGCCTGCACGATCGTAAGCTTGTTCTTCGTTTTCAGTTGTTAGGATTCCAAAACCAATCGGTTTTCCGAGTTGAAGTGACGTCTCAGTGCAGCCGCGCTCGACAGCCGAACAGACGTAGTCATAATGAGTCGTCTCACCGCGGATCACCGCGCCGATTGCCACGACTCCGTCACAGCCTGCTTCAAGAAGTGCTTTTGCTGCGAGTGGAATTTCAAAGGCGCCTGGAACTCGAACTTGCGTGATATTGTCTGGGTCTGCGCCAAGTTTCAAAAGTTCTTCGCGCGCACCAGTTTCAAGTTTCTCTGTCACGCCAAGGTTAAATCTGCCTGTAACGATTCCGATTCGCAGACCTTTGGCAGAAATTTGGTTGAGTTGAATGTAACTTGTATTGCGGCTCATTGAGACACCTCAATAATTTTGAAAAGGCCCGGCTTCGCCTCCTCTGTTTTGAAAAGGCCCGGCTTCGCCTCCTCAAAGATGTGGCCCATCTTTTCTTGCTTCACGCGCAAATAGCTTTCGTTATTTTTGTTTGGCGAAATTACGATTGGAACGCTGTCGATAATTTCAAGACCGTAACCTTTTAGACCGACGCGCTTAGATGGGTTGTTAGTCATCAAACGAATTTTGCGAACACCGGCTGCGCGCAGAATTTGTGCGCCAATGCCGTA
>JANOUF010000393.1:0-2867 GCA_031416685.1 Bdellovibrionales bacterium | reverse complement strand
ACGCCGCCATTCAAAAGACCGACCTCGTCACCATTATGGAAATGACGATGACAAATTTAAACGGCAAAGAAGGCCTCAATCAAGTCGATTTTCTCGAGCGCGTCGACACTATTACAGCGGTCAATCAGCACGTGCTCGTGTCGAATTTTAATCTGTTTTCGGTATTAATAGTGTACCTTCGTGAACAAACCGCCGGCCATATCGCACTGGTCATTGGTGCGTCGACACTTAGCGGACTCTTTGATCCAAAGTATTACGAAAAAGTTCCGGGCGGAATGCTCGGTGCCTTCAGCCGTCTCTTCGACGACAAAACAAAAATGTACGTGTATCCGTTTAAGTCGAAAGATTCTTGCGCCACTGCGCAAACTTTTTATCCTGACCGCAAACTTGCCCACTTGTTCATGCATCTTATGGACAATAAGTTCATTCTCGACATGGAAAACTGCGACGACCTCGACACTTCAGTTCACGCCGAACAGGTGCGCGAATTACTAGCCAAAGGTGATGCCTCTTGGGAAAAGCTTGTCCCAGATTCGGTTCGAAAGCTGATCCAAACCAAAAAAATGTTTTTGGGGCGCTCGACCTAAGTGTGCCTTCTAGACTCTAGAAATCCCTGCCACGTCCGATAATTATTGAGATGAGTCCGGCACTTAGGCACCTAGCTTTAATTCAAATTACCATTATTTCGATTTTGCCGATTTCGCAGCCGTCGAATGCTCAGACGTTCACAAATGAGCGCCAATTCCTGGCCCAACCGTCATGTGATGCAAATTCGCCAAGTTGTACGAGCCCGTTTCTTCCCATGTACTACACGTATCCGGATCCCACTGAAAGAAGCCCCCTCTCGAACACCAAAGTTCTAAAAGTTCAGAATATCCAAGAAGTAAACAGCGACGATTATTACGTGAGATACACGACTTGGGATGATCCCCGCTGCCGCTATCGATCTTGCGCAATGACTGTCCCGCGAAGCCGCATCAAAACTAAAAGCATGATGGGAGACGCGGTCGAAGTTCTCACTTTCGGAATTGTTAATGCGGAAGTCGACGCCAATTGTTCGGTCTGCGGAGGACCGCAAGAACAAGCTCGCCGCCGTGCAGAAGCCGCCCGCCGCAGTGGCCCTTTTATTCGAATTAATTTGGACGAAGTTCGCATGCGCAGCGAAGCAAAGCGTCCGCCGTACTCCTTAACGGCCGCCGAAGTATTTTTGAAAGCGGACAGGGATCGCAAATTGCAATGTTCGGGGCGCCGCTATCTGCATGAAAGTTTAGGGAAGCTTCGCGATGCCCAAAATGTTTTTAACATACCCGCGGCTTCGATCGCCTGTCTGATTGGTAAGGAATCGAAATGGGATCCAAGTGCACGTGGGAAAAAAGAAGATGGCTCTTTTAGTGGTTACGATGGGCTCGTTCAAACAAATGCCGCTAGCATTACAACAATGAGAGGACGCCTTGATCCGAAAAGCGCTTCCTTTGATCCGGTCTTAAAGCGCCTTTGGGACGTTTTTACGGGTCGCATGCCGTTCACCGAAGTGAATTTACCAAATATGTATCGCGCTAACTCTGACAGCATGACGAGAGCACAACGAGACCGGATGGCGATAATCTCCATCGCCTACGTGGCTCTTTCTTTACGCCAGCAAATGAACCTGCGATTAGAAACGGCGGCTCGGTTTGGTAGCCGCACGTCCCAAGCGTTGAATGGCACGCCATCTCAACTCGCAATGGCGTACATCGCTTACAATGCCGGAAACGGAAATGCGAATCAGATAATTCCTGATGAGGCTTATCGCGGCCCTAACTACGATAACCTTGCCTGGGCCCAAAAATTGAAACCGAACGCTGGCAGTGGTACAATAGAGCAGGCGGAAAATTACGTACGAGAAATACACCGCTGTGAAGCCAGCTCGTCGATTTCAGCGGCACCTGGATCACAACCAAAAACTCCTCCCGACGAGTGTGGATTATGAAAAATTTAAGTTTATTGCTCATCATTTTAGTTTTTACGAATTTCGCCTCGGCCGACGATTATTCTTTGAACGAACTTTGCAGCAAAGACGACGCCAAAAAGAAAGATTTTGTCGAAAATCTGCGCGATAAGATTGTCCGCAAGACAATAAAACTAAAACCCGATACCAAAGCTTCCAAATCGTTTGAGAAATCGGATATGTACAATTGGCTTTCAATGACCTATCCGTCATATCTCCCCAGCTTTCTCTATGATGCTGGATTTGTCGAGTGTGCAAACCTACACGTGAACTTTCTAGAAGAAAAAAATGCGTTGAAAGCTGCATCGAAGAAAGACCTCTGGATCGCTTGCGTAAATGCCAGCTACAAAGATGAACTTCCACCTAAAGTAGCTGCTGTCGTAAACTGCCACAACGTTGCGACTATCGCACCTGTGGCACCTGCCACACCAACTTCAAAAAAATAACTACGTCGTTATACTCTCAAGATAATTCGCGAGAATTTGAAAACACTGAGTATTGGCGCCATCTGACAGCGCGCCTTCTCCACTATTATTCCAAGACATAACATCGAAATGTGCCCACGGCTTCTCACGAACGAAAGCTTCTAAAAAAAGCGCTGCCGAAATCGCGCCGCCGAAACCAGAATCTGAAGCATTCGCGTAGTCGGCGAAATTTGAAGACAACTGCTTTTTATATTTTTGAATCAAAGGCATCCGCCACGCCATTTCACCTGCAGATTGCGCTGCAGTCTCAATATCGGTGGCGAGAGTATCATTGTTAGAAAAGAACCCGGCCACATCAAGACCCAACGATACACGCATTGCCCCCGTTAAAGTCGCAACGTCAAAAACCTCAGTCGGCTCGTCGCGGCCTTCTTGGGTCACCGCTACGTCGAGGG
>JANOUF010000392.1:0-4531 GCA_031416685.1 Bdellovibrionales bacterium | reverse complement strand
TGATCGCGGACTTCTTCCGGTGAACACGAATTATCAAACCACCGCTTCGCACATTTATGCCGTTGGGGACATCATCGGCGCACCAGCGTTAGCAGCAAGTGCCGCAGAGCAAGGGCGACTCGCAGCTCAGCACGCGTTTACGGGTGTAAAGGTGAGTTTTCCTTCGACCTTCCCATATGGAATCTACACCATTCCGGAAATTTCATCCGTTGGCGCGCAAGAAGAAGAATTAAATAAAGCGGGAATCAAATTCGTCACCGGAATCGCCCGCTATAGCGAACTTGCCCGCGGTAAAATTCTTCGCGATGAGCATGGGTTCTTGAAACTCTTAGTCGATGCGAAGACTGAAAAAATCTTAGGGGTTCATGTCATCGGAACAGGCGCGACCGAATTAGTTCACATCGGACAAACGGCGATGGCTTTTGGTGCTGAGGTGAAATTCTTCGTCGATAACGTTTTCAACTATCCGACACTAGCAGAAGCCTACAAGGTTGCGGCGTACAATGCGTACAACAAGCTACGCGCGCAACCCAAAATTTAAGTGCCAGATTTTAGTGACCGACCTTAAGCCAGCGCTTTAGACACGATTTCAAAAACGTTCTTGGAAAGATTCGGCTTCACAAGAATTCGATCAAGTTCTGCCTTCATTAATCCTTTAAGTGCGGGCTCATAAAGTTTCCACCCATTAAAAATCGACACCAAGCGAGCCGCGAGTTGCGGATTTCGCTCGTCGATTGCCATAATTCGATCAGCTAAGAAGCGATACGCTTTCCCATCTGGATTATGAAACTGAACTTGATTGTGCGCGCCGAGCTGCAAATAAAGCATATAAACTTTGTTCGGATTCGTTTCATCAAATGACGGATGCTTTGCAAGTTCTTGCACACGCTCAAGTGTCTTCGGAAGTGGAGACGCTGCTTGAAGCGCTAACCATTTACCAATAACAAGAGCCTCGCCCTTCCATTTTTCGTAAAATGCATCGAGCGCATCCGTTCGCAACTTTGAATCCACGCGGTTGAGTGCTCCGAGCGCGCCCATGTGCTCTGTCATGTTCAGCGCAGACGTTGCAGCTTCGGCTGCTAAGTTTGCGTTATCTTTGTTGCCGCACACTAAAAGTTTCAAGCACGTGTTTCGTAATGCACGCTCGCCTGAACTTTTTGAATCGTGCGCGTTTGTGCTCCGTGCTTTCAGTTCTGTGTAAAGAGCGCGTAAAACCATTTCGTGATCTTTACCAATTGTGCTCAATATTTTGTCGCGAGCCTGATGAATCGCATCCGGGCGAATCACTCTGAAGAATTGTGCTAAGTAAGTCTCTGACGGTGGCTCTAACAATAAACCCTTCAGTGCAGGATCTAGATCGCGATTCGCAATCATTCGACCAAACGCTTCCGAGAGCGGCTTCAGATCGTGGTCACCGCCACCATCAACAAGTGCTTGAACTGATCTCACGTAGAGTGTTTGCGCCGCTTCCCATCGACAAAAAGAATCTGAGTCGTGCGCGACTTGAAAACGGAGATCGTCATCAGAGCAATCGAATTCAAGTTTCACTGGAGCAGAGAATCCACGAAGGAGTGACAACACCGGTCGCTCGTTTACATTCGAGAAAGTAAACGTCTGGCTCGGTTCCTTAAGCTGGAGAATTTTATTCTCGAGGTCCTGACCCTTTGATCCCACTAATCCGACTGCGATCGGAATATGGAAAGGCT
Organism: Bdellovibrionales bacterium; assembly: GCA_031416685.1. Classification (GTDB taxonomy): domain Bacteria; phylum Bdellovibrionota; class Bdellovibrionia; order Bdellovibrionales; family JAMPXM01; genus JANOUF01. The sequence continues at coordinate 2,825 of JANOUF010000392.1, read as the reverse complement.
TTTTCTCAGGTTGACCAGGCGAAGGCGGGCAGCGCTGGGACAGCGTGAGATTCAATGTTTTCGTTTGCGCGTTGTAATCCGATTTCGCAGTAACAATTGGAGTTCCGGCTAGATCGTACCAATTTCTAAACTGAGTCAGCTCAACATCATTCGCTTTTTCCATCGCGTGAATGAAGTCTTCCGTGCGAACGGCTTGGCCGTCGAAAAGTTGAAAGTACAAATCCATGCCGCGACGGAAACCTGCTGGTCCAAGGATCGTATGAATCATACGAATCACTTCCGAACCTTTCTCATAAACCGTACGAGTATAAAAATTATTGATCTCGATATACGACGCTGGACGAATCGGGTGGGCCATGGGGCCAGAGTCTTCAGTGAACTGATCCGTGCGAAGGTGTGCAACGTTTTCGATCCGAGTGACAGACGGTGAAGTCATGTCAGCTGAAAATTGTTGATCGCGAAAAACGGTGAGACCTTCTTTAAGTGATAATTGAAACCAATCACGGCAGGTCACTCGGTTGCCAGTCCAATTGTGGAAATACTCGTGCCCAACGACAGCTTGAATGCCGTCGAAGTCCGTGTCCGTCGCAGTCTTGTCGTCTGCCAAAACATACTTCGAGTTAAAGATGTTGAGGCCCTTGTTCTCCATTGCGCCCATGTTGAAATCATCGGCGACGACGATCATAAAAATATCAAGATCATATTCGAGACCGTAAACATCTTCGTCCCACTTCATCGCTTGCTTGAGAGACGTCATCGCCCAATGGCAGCGCTCCTCGTAACCTTTACCACAAAAAATCTGCAGGTGTACGCGTCGGCCCGAACGAGTGACGAAATGATCTTCGACCAAACCGAATGAGCCGCCGACTAACGCAAACAGATACGCAGGTTTCGCAAACGGATCTTCCCACTTCACTGTGTGTCGGCCATTGCCAAGATCATGAGCGTCGATCTTATTTCCATTCGACAAAAGCGTTGGGTATTTTGTTTTTTCTGCTTCGATCGTGACGGTGAATTTCGCCATTACATCAGGTCGATCAGGGAAATAAGTAATGCGGCGGAAACCCTCTGGCTCACATTGAGTTAAAAAATTGGAGCTTGAACGGTAAAGTCCATCGAACGCCAGATTTTTCTGCGGCTCCATTTTCGTCGTCACTTCGACTAAAAAATTATCTTGTGGAGGAGCTTCGAAGCTTAGAAGTTCTTCTGTCAGTTGGTACTGTGAGGGATTCAGCGCATGATCATTGACTAGAAGTTTTTCGAGCGTAAGTGCTTCGCCGTTCAAAACCACACGACGCGTAGCTTGTGCCTTGGGATTACGTCGCATCTGCAATTTCGAACGGATTCGCGCGTAGTCTTCGTGCAGATCAAAATGGAGTTCGATCGTATCGACGAGAAAATCGGGCTGTTGATAATCTTTTAGGAAAATAGTTTTCGGCGTCTCAGTTTTCATCGGGGCAGGATATCGTGATTTTCGGTGGTGGCAAAGGGTTTCGAGGGGCGTTGGCGCTTAGAATGGGGTAATTGGGGTCTTTTTGGCGGGGATCTTCGACAACCTTGAAGTGGGTCACTGGTCGTGAACCCACATTCAAGTTTGCCTTCGATCGATTTTGCGTTTGGGCCTAAATTTTATTATGAGGTGCAGTTAGATGAAGTGGGATAAGTGAAGTAAAGATCATTTTGTTTCATGCGCATGAAATGGAAGCGGAAGTGCAAATTGAAGGTGTTGATGATGATGATTAAAAATCTCTATGACCTAAGGCCCCCTTTTGCGGCGCGATTGTTTACTATGAAGGTCGTGATAGAGCCAAAGGTTACGATAACAACTCCGATCTGAAAGTCATGTCTAAGGAACAGCTGCTCGTAGCCGCCAAATGCTCAGTCAAAACCGAAACGCTAGCAACTACGGAAGCAATTCGCCATTTTTCTGAAATCAGCCGCAGACAATTTTTTCTTGAATGCGGTTACGCGACTTTGTTCGACATGCTCACAAAATACTTTGGCTATTGTGCGGGGTCTGCACAAATCCGAATTAATGCCATGCGATTGCTGCGTGATGTACCAGAAATAGAAACTAAGATTTCTAATGGCGAAGTAACTTTAACGACAGTTTCTAAACTTCAAACGTTTTTCGCCGCAGAAAAGAAGGCGCAAAAGACCTATACCCAAGACGAAAAAATGAAACTTGTCGATGAATGCATCGGGAAATCAACGCGTGAAGTTGAGCGAGAATTGGCAAGCAAAGGCCCGGAGCCGATCAAGAGGGAAGTGGTTCGGGCTACGAGCTCAACACATTCGCGTGTGAGCCTATCTCTTAATAATGAACTTTTAGTGAAACTAGAGAAGCTGAAGGGCCTTTTGTCGTGCGTGAACGCGAACATGTCCTTTGAGGAGTTAGTTGAGCGTTTAGTCGAAATGGGTTTGGAGCGGCTTGATCCCGAAGCCAAAGCGAACCGAGCGTCTAATTCATTTCATGCGCATGAAATGGAAAAAGCTCCAGTGCAAAAACGCTCACGCTACATTCCCGCTCATGCACGTCACGCGACCTGGAAGAAGAATGATGGTGCGGGGTGTGAATATGTAGACTCAAAGTCCGGAACACGCTGCGGATCAAAACACTTTCTGCAGATTGATCATGTATTGGCGTTTTCAAAAGGTGGAAGTCACAGCACAGAAAACTTGCGTATACTTTGTGGCCAGCACAATCGGTGGATTTATAAAAACCAGAGATAGTGATGCGCGGAAGAAGTGATTTTTCCTGGTCAATTGCTGATCAGGAAACTATTGCTCAAGACCTGTACAATGGGCAGCAAGAATCTGCGACG
>JANOUF010000391.1:0-19393 GCA_031416685.1 Bdellovibrionales bacterium | reverse complement strand
TTTCGAGGGCTCGACGGAAAGTCTTGATGGCTTTGTTAAATTTGCCTTGATCGTAGGCGATCGTGGCAAGCATGTGGAAAACTTCGGGGTTACGAGTGTCGCTCATGAGGAGCTGTTGGAGCAGGGATTCGGCGACACGATAATTTCCTTCTCGGAAGTGTTCGCGGGCTGTCTCCAGGAGCTCCTGCACATCGATTCTTGTCATCAGTTGAAATCATCCTTCGCGTTTTTTGCTTCATCAGAGCCGGGATAGAGACTGACTAACTTTTGGTAATGCTGTTGCGCTCGTTCTTTTTCACCGAGCTTTTGCGCGCTGATAGCTGCGCCATAGAGAGCGCGAGCATCGAAGCCGAGATTTGGATACACCTTCAAAAGGTGCTCGTATCGTTGAAGAGCACTATCTGTAACCGCACGTTTGAAATAAAAATCTGCAATATAGAGTTCTTTTTTTGCCAGGCGCTTAAGTGCGTCTTCTTTTTCCCTTTTTGAATCCGCGACGTACTCCGATTTCGGGTAGGAATTGACCACTTCGTCGAAATACAAAATCGCTTTATCCGCGAGAGACAAATCGCGATCGATTGAGTCTGGCAATTGGTTGAAGTAGCTCATCGCCAACCGATACGTAACGTAATCGATCTGCGGATGCTTGGGGTGAAAATCTTTGAAGAGCTGATAAGACGCTTGCGCCTCACCATACGCTTCACGTTTGAAATTCACGTCAGCAATTTTAAGTTCAGCTGTGGTCGCAAGTTTTGAGTAAGGAAATTTTGTACGAACGTCTTGGTACTTCTGTACCGCTTCGTCATAGCGCTCATCTTTTTCGTAAGCTTCGGCGAGTTGAAATGCGCCTTCGGGAGTTGAAGTATCGATTTTATCAATCGACGAACAGCCAAGCTGGAAGCCAATTTGAAGGAAAACGAAGGTAGTCAGAAGCGCGTTTTTCATGACTGGCAGTGTAATGATCGCGGATAAGTGAAGTCAACTTTTTAGGCCCGGAAATCGAGCAAATGATTATATAGCGCGGTGATTGTAAGCTTCGCAGCGCTCGCAATTGGAATCGAAATTACCATTCCTAAAATGCCCATGAATTGCGCCCCGATAATGATCACCAAAAGCACTGTAACCGGGTGGAGATTTACAATTTTTGCGACCACGAACGGAATGATGAAAACAACATCAATTAGCTGTGCCACAAAATAGACCGAGGTGATGACAAAAAGATTCACGCTCATAGGTTCGTAAACCTGACCCTCGGTCGAAACGAGCGCGATAATGACCGCAGGTACTGCTCCAATAATCGGCCCAATGTAGGGAATCAAATTCGTAACGGCCGCAAAAATTGCGAGAACTAGCGCAAATGGAAATCCGATGATTGCGAGTCCTGCCCAAACCACTAAGCCGACAATTGCGGCTTCAATAAATCGTGCTCGGATAAATCCACCCATTTGATCGTTGATCTGATGATGAAGATTGATCGCTAGTTCAAAAAGACTGTTCGGCACCATCGAGAGAATTCCACGCGTAATCCTTCTGCCATCTTGAAGCATGAAATAAGCAAGGAAGGGCGTAAGAACTAGAACGGTAAGCGAACCAGAGATTGCGGACGGTAAGGTTGCCGACAATTCCGTTGTCTTCAAGAAAATCCATTCATTCGCACGCTGACTTAAGTGTACGGCGTTTGGACCGAGCAATGTTTGTAAGCGCAACTCAGTTCTTTGCATGAGCGCCATGAGCTCAGTTTGGTATTGAGGAATTTGTCCCTCAAGAAGTTCGGTCTGCGCAATGATGGCGGGCAAAATGAGGGAGACGCCTATGCCGACTAGTACGCCTGCGCCCAAAAACGGAATTGTAATCGCTAAGCCCCTAGGGACACCCGCACCTTCAAGCCGACTGACAATTGGGGCTAACAAATAATTTGTTACGAACGCGAGGACGAAGGACATGAGGAGATTATCGATCCAGAAAACGAGGACAATTGCGACGATCATCACGCCAAGGACAGCAGTGAGTTTGAGCCACCACTCGCGTCGAAGCTGCTCCTCAAGTTTTCTAGTTGGCATCCGACACCGGCGGCGGTTCGCGCATTTCTTTTAGGCTCTTGCGAAGCTCAGAAACTTTGTCGGTTGTTTCTTTGAGCCTTCGGCCGAGGACTTCAGCAAGTCGAAACACGATTTTGATTCCGGCATTTGGGCTTCGCTCTAAAATTTCAGTCAGATCGGGTCTGAAAAAACCAACAAGAACGGTTTCTTCGCGTGCAACCGCTGAAGCTGTTCGTCGACTGTTTTCTTCAACGAGCGAAAGTTCGCCGAAAAAGTCGCTGCCCGTAAGTTGAGTGATGTAAATTTCGCGGAAAGCTTCGTCGACCACATCAGGAGTGGAGATGAAAATTTCAACTCGACCCGTAACGATCATATACATGCCAACGCCGACTTCGCCTTGGCGGAATACAGCTTCGCCAGCGTGATACCGACGAACATGCACGATGTCTTCAAGAAATTTTAACTCGCGAACCGAGAGATCACGAAACAGTGGGTTCTCTTTGAGAACAGTGCGAATGTCGTCTTCTTTTTTGGGCTTACGGAAAATGTTTTCCCAAAGAGTATTCACAGTTGCACGACCTTATTTTGAAGAGACGAAAACACTTTCTTTCGGGACCCAGCCGGTCATTCCGCCGCCAGGCACAGACACTTGAAACCAATCGCCTGTTGAGACTCCACCGACAGAATCTCCCACGACTGATTCTCTCACGATCACTTCGTGTCCCTCAATCAAATCAAAGAGAGCAGTACCATCATTGTCGGGTGAGGTGCGCACCGGAACTTTTTCTGAAACGATCGTTGCTCGAGTTACCGACATGTCAAAAAGCTTCGCGCCGGTTGCAGCAATCGCGAGAACCCAAATCAAAACAAAAACGCTTGCGACCCAAGGGAATGGCGGGAGTGGACTTTCGTCGAGAACTGCACGACGGCGTGTTCCGATGTAGCGGAGAAAAAGCCAACCCGAGAGTAAAAGAAGCAAAACAACCAAGAACAAATAGCTCTGTAAGGGGATTGTAATCAGGAAGGTTTCTCTAAACTGCTCCCACAAAGAGAACTCATTTCCGGATGCGACTCGAGGGAGTTTCGCCTCAGCCCAATGAATAGCGTGGCTCGGGGCAAAAAACCCTGGAGCCAGCACTAATGCCTTGCGCCACAGACCGAGAGCGAGGCCTTCATTGCCCGCTCGATACTCCACCAGTCCAAGGTTGTACAAAGAAGTGGGATTGCCCGGTTTTAATTTCAAACTTTCTTGGAACGCAGTGCGCGCTGCGGGGTAGTCGCCTTTGCGAAGCGCCGCGATGCCATCATTATGGAAATCCATAGGAGGTTTCGTTTGCGCATGAAGCGCTACGGCTGAAAGAAAAATGCAGAGAAAAAGGCGATACAAAGGCATAGAATAGAATTTTAGATTACTGCACGAATATTGAAAGAGGTATTTCACATGTCCAACAATTTGTTTGGCAATTTGATTGGTCGGCAGATCGCAACTTCCTCGCGTATTCAGAGTTTGATCACTGAACTCGTCTCAGAGGTCGCCCGGTTGGAACAAAACATCGAAACTGTTCGTCCGCCGAACGAGGCGTTACAAGAATCTGCAAAGAAAGCCTTCGACGAAGCTGGAAAATATCGCGGACGCCCATTGTTTTACCCCTACCTTGGCACAGGCGCAGGGCACGGACCCTATGTTGAAATCGAAGATGGAAGTGTGAAGCTCGATCTGATCAACGGCATCGGCGTTCACATCATGGGACACAGTCACCCGAAAGTGATCGAGGCATCTTTGCGTGGCGCTTTGTGTGACGTCGTCATGCAAGGCAATCTCGAGCCGAACCATGAATACTCGATGATGGGAAAAAAACTCGTCGAGCATGCGTCGAAGAACAGTCGCTTAAAATACGCATGGGTTTCAACTTGCGGAACGATGGCAAACGAGAATGCGCTGAAGATGGCTCGGCAAAAACATTCGCCAGCGCGAATGGTTGTCGGGATGAAAAATGCATTCGCAGGTCGTTCAACGATGATGGCGGAAGTGACAGACAATCCTGCATATAAACAAGGTTTGCCGGATTATAACGAAGTTCTTCGGATTCCTTGGTATGAAGCAAGCGACCCGCGCTCAAGTGAAAAAACTTTGAATGCACTTAAAGAGCATGTAGCGAAACATCCCAAAAATATTTCTGCGTTCGTGTTTGAACCGATGCTAGGTGAAGGCGGTTATCGCTCAGCACCTCGTGAGTTCTTCGTACCTTTGCTTGAGTTCTGTAAACAAAACAACATCGCCGTATGGCTTGATGAGGTTCAGACGTTCATGCGCACAGGCGAGTTATTCGCGTATGAAACACTTGGGCTCGGCCAGTACGTCGACCTTTGCACGGTTGCAAAAACTCTTCAGTGTGGTGCAACTCTTTACACCGAAGAGTACAATCCACAACCCGGTTTAGTTGCAGGAACATTTGCAGGATCAAGTGCGGCTCTGTCAGCTGGCCTATGGATTTTAGAAGAAATGACCTCGAAAGGTTATTTCGGCGCAAACGGAAGAGTGATGGCAATTCATAAAGAATTTGTCGGCATGCTGAATCGTCTAAATGAGACGACATGCAAAGGACAACTTCGTGAAGCGGGCGGCATGGGCTTAATGATTGCCGTGACTCCTCTCGACGGGGGCAAAGACACCGTCACGCAACTTCTGCATACACTTTATAAGAATGGACTTATCGCCTTCTCTTGCGGACGCGATCCGTATCGTTTGCGCTTCTTGGTGCCTGCAGTAACGGAAGCAAAAGACATTGCACTTGCTGGACAGATCATTGAGCAATCGATCAGGGAAATCACTAAGGTTTAAATTTGGGGATTAAGTTTGGATTTTCTAGACGCCTGCCGAAAATTTATCGCCATCGACAGCACTCCTGCCAACGGCAATAAAGAGCTTGCGCTCTTTGCGGCACAGCTTTGTCGTGAAGCAGGTCTTCATGTTGAAATTCAGACAGAGGCACTGAACGGCTTAGAGCAAGCCAATATCATTGCGCGGCCAAGTCAAGGTCGACCAGCAGAAGAGATCATGTTTCAGACTCACCTCGATACGACTGACCCAGGGTCGTTTGCTCTCTGGACAAAGACGAGCGCCAATCCTTTTAACTCGAGCATTTATCAAAACAGTGGCCCAAATGGCGGCAGTGACGAACTGTACGGACTAGGTTCCGCAGACGTGAAGCTAGATTTTCTCTGTAAGCTTCGTGCATTCAACGAAGTTAAGAAAGCGAACTGGAAATTACCTCCCGTTCTCGTCGGAACGTTCGGCGAGGAAAGCGGAATGGCTGGAGCTGTAAAGCTTGTTCGCAAGAAAATGGTTTCTGCGAGCAAGGCACTTATTGGTGAGCCAACCGAACTTCGTTTGATTCATGCGATGAAAGGCTTTGCCTCAGTTGAAATCGAGATTCCTTTTTCCCAGGAAGAACTTGAATTTCATCTTAGGCACGATCAAGGCGAGAGCACTTCAACACAAAGTAAGTTCTTTACTGGTAAGTCGGCGCACTCCTCCGATCCGCAGTCTGGCGAAAGCGCTATTCAGAAGATGCTCGATTATCTCGAGAAGCTCCCTGATGGACTTGCGATTATGGAAATCGAAGGCGGCGTGAACTTCAATACAGTTCCATCGCATGCGATTCTCGAGATCGACATGGTTGGCGGACTTCGCGATACGATTGGTCGAAAGATTCGTATTTTGATGGATGCGGTTAAAAAAGTGGAGGCGCAGTTTGCTCGCTATAACGACTCGAGTTTTTCTCCAGCTGGCCCGACCCTGAACATCGGTATAATTCGTACTTTTGAAGATCACATCAAGATAGTGGGATGCTGTCGTCTTCCGCCGTCAGTGACCGATGACGTCTATCACGGGTGGATGGAGCTACTTCGACACTCGTGCAGCCAGCTGGGCGCTACGTTTCGGATTGCAGATTACAAGCAGCCTTTCCGTACAATGCTCTCATCCGATTTTGTAAAGCATTGCCAAGCAGAGCTGAAAAACTTGGGCCTTCAGTCAGCCGTTGCAACTCAGAGTTCAGCAAACGAAGCAAACGTCTTTAGCCGTTTCGGCCTTGAATGCCTGGTGTTTGGCGCAGGGAAGGGCGTTGGCAACAGTCACGCGCCGAACGAACTTGTTAAACTATCCGACCTCGAAGCCGCGACAAAATTCTATCGCGGCGTACTTGAAAGAGTTTGCGTATGAATTTCCTCTTAAGAAGCATTAACATCCAGGACCTTAAGCAGCTTAGCGATCTCGCTGGTCAATTTTCTCTTTTGAATTTGCCGAGTGATAAAAAAATTCTGCAGGAAAAAATCGAGCGGAGTATTGCCTCTTTCGCTGGAGATTTGCCACCACCAGAGGCTGAGTATGTTTTTGTAGTGGAAGATCTTGAACAGGGCATGATCGCCGGTAGCTCTTTAATTTTGGCAAAACACGGCACTGACGAGATTCCTCATTACTATTTTAAAGTCTTAAAGAAAAATCGGTTTTCAGACGATCTCGGCATCGGCTTCATTCATCAGGTTCTAAAACTGTGTGAAGACACCGATGGACCAACAGAGATAGGCGGATTGCTCATCGACCGCAACTATCGTCGTCGTCCTGAAAAACTTGGTAAGCAGATAAGTCTGATCCGGTTTTGTTATATGGGAATGTTCGCGGATGAATTCCAATCAAGAGTCCTTTGTGAGCTCACGCCGCCACTTGCCGAAGGCGGACGGAGCGAATTTTGGGAAGCATTAGGTCGCCGTTTCACAGGGCTTCCCTATCAAGAGGCAGATCTTATTAGTCAGCGAAATAAGGAATTCATCAGCAGTCTTTTTCCTGAGGAAGATATTTATCTAACTCTACTGGATTCACGTGCTCGATTAGTTTTAGGTCGCGTCGGTCAGGAAACCAGACCAGCGCAACATCTTCTTGAATCCATTGGCTTTCGCTATTTAAACGAAGTCGATCCGTTTGACGGTGGTCCACACTATGGTGCGGATTTAAAAGATATTTCCGTCGTGAAGAACGGCAAATGGAAAACCGTGTTAAAATCCGACAAGGCTCAGTTCTCTCAACAAGGCCTAATAGCGTTGAAGCGTGAGGGTCAGTTCAAAGGATTGCTGACCGCGATGGAAGAAAATGAATCGGGTGTTGTATTGCCGCCGATTACAATGCGAACGTTAGATTTGAGTGTGGGGGAGAACGTTTATATTTCCCCTCTGAAGAGTTAGCGCGCCGGTTGGCGCGACAAAGTTAGGGAGTGATGGGATGAGCGAAAATAAACCAATAACTTTCCTTGGCGACTATATCGACGGAGCGTGGGTGAAGTCCGATCGACCTGACGGCGAATTCACTGACGTCAGCCCAGCGGATCTTAAAGACGAAATCATGCGTCTTGAGTATCGATACGACCATGTCGCGCGTGCAGCAGCGGCGGCTGACAAAGCGTTTAGGTCTTGGTCTCTCGCTCCAGCTTCAGAAAGATTCTCCGCACTTCGTAGGCTCAAAGAAGTTTACATCGCTGAAGCTGATAGTATGGCGACGGTGATCGCGCGCGAAACGGGTAAGCCGCTTTGGGAAGCGAACACTGAAGTCAAAGCGATGATCAATAAGATCGACATCACTCTCGATCATTCGATGAAACTGGTTGAAGACACAAAAGTTCCAAATGCACTTCCGAATGTGGATGGATACATTCGCTATCGTGCCCGTGGAGTGATGGCTGTCCTTGGGCCCTTTAATTTCCCTGGACACTTACCCAACGGACATATCGTTCCAGCGTTAGCAACTGGCAACACGGTTGTGTTTAAGCCATCGGAGCTTACGCCCGCGATCGGCCAGATGATGGCGCAGATGTTTGAGAAGGCGCAGTTTCCGAAAGGTGTTTTCAATCTCGTGCAGGGTATTGGCGAAACTGGAAAGCGCCTTTGCGCTGATGAGAACGTGGACGGCGTTCTGTTTACTGGTTCTTATGAAACTGGATTGAAGATCAAACAATCGACTATTGAGCACTATTGGAAAGTTCTCGCGCTCGAAATGGGCGGCAAGAATGCAACGATTGTTTGGGACGATGCCGATCTCAACAAAGCACTCTACGAAACGATTCAAGGCGCATATCTTTCTGCGGGCCAGCGTTGCTCGGGCACGAGCAGAATTATTTTGCACCGATCGATTGCGGAAAAATTCACTGAACGATTCTACGAAACAGCAAAGAAATTAACGATCGGATATTGGAAAGATAATCCCTTCATGGGTCCGCTCATCAATTCCGAAGCTGTTGAAAAGTATCTTCGCTTCCAAGAGATTGCCCAGCGCGAAGGTTGCGAGCGGCTTATGCGCGGCAAAGCGCTGGACACTGGGCGCTCGGGCTACTACGTAACTCCGAGTATTTGTTTGGTAAAAGATTTTAAAGAAGATTCTGTATATCAGAAGTCTGAGATCTTTGGCCCTAACGTTGCGATTTATACTGTCGATGATTTTGGCCAGGCACTTAAGATCAACGACAGCACGGGATTTGGGTTGTCGCTTGCGGTGTTTACGAAAGATCGCACTCGCTATGATCGAGCAGTTCAAGAAGCACGTTGCGGCTTAGTGAATTGGAATCGCACAACGAACGGTGCGAGCAGCCGTCTTCCGTTTGGTGGATTTGGCAAATCGGGGAACGATCGTCCGACTGCTCATTTTGCGGTTCAGTATTGTACGGTGCCGATTTCAACACTTGAGGATACGACCGAGCTAGATCTTAAAGGCATGCCGCCTGGAATGAATTTCGAGCCAAAGTAAATTATGCGTAATCTATTTCTCGCACTCATTCTGATCGTTGGACTTGGGCTCGCCGGTGGCGCTTTCATAGCGAAAACTTTCTTGGAATCGACGGCGTCGATGGATTCGGCGCCAGTCATTTTTGAAGTCAACCCAGGGCAATCATTGAAGTCTGTTGCTAACGAACTCGAAGAGCAGGGATTGATTACCGATGCAGGAAAGCTGTATTGGTATGGGCGCTTCAAAAGTGCTGATAAAAAAATTCGGGTCGGTGAGTATGCTATTTCGCCGAACATGACGCCTATTGAAATTTTAGCGATTATTACTTCTGGCAAGAGTCTTGAGCGACCAATAACGGTCACTGAAGGCATGAATATTTTCGAAATCGCTGAAGTGGTTGATAAACAAGGTGTGATCAAGGGACAAGATTTCTTAGCCACGGTCAAAAACGCGACGCTTGCGCGCGAACTTTCTGGCGAAAATGTAAGTACGCTTGAGGGTTACTTGTTCCCAGAGACTTACAACATCACCAAATATACGGACGCTAAAGAACTAGTTCGTATGATGGTTTCACGCTTTAACGACGTTTACGAAAAAACAGTTCCAAAGATTACACTGACTCGAGCGCAACTCGTGACCCTTGCGAGTATCATCGAAAAAGAAACTGGCGCACCAGAAGAGCGTCCAGTTATCTCCTCGGTCTTTCACAACCGTATGCAAAAAGGCATGCGCTTGCAGACGGATCCGACTGTCGTTTACGGAATTTTCGCGGCTACTGGTAAATGGGACAAGAACATCTCTCGCGCAGATCTTCTCAACGACACGCCTTACAACACCTACACGCGTGGCGGACTTCCGCCTGGACCGATTTCAAATCCTGGAAGAGAATCGTTGTTGGCGGCTGCGCACCCAGCTCGCACGGATTTTTTATATTTCGTGAGCAAGAACGACGGCACTCACGTGTTCACGCCAACTTACGAGGCGCACGTAAATGCTGTTAAAGAATTTCAGCTGAACAGAAAAGCTCGCGAGGGCAAAAGCTGGCGCGATTTAAAAAAGCGCGAAGCCGTTCCGAGCAAAGTAGAATCACGAAAAAATAGACCTTGAGATCGGCACGGCGCAGCTTCGTGCGACCGCGCGAAGTGATCTGGGTATTCCCTTCGCGCCACTGCAATTTTGCTTCATGGCCGCATGAATCAAAAGTCAGCGGTTTTCTAAACGATTCATGGTCAGCAAACATTGGATTAATGGACAAGACCACAGGAGTAAATTAGGCTTTTTTATGGCATCTTTCGACAACGAAGAAAAATTCAGAGATCAGATCGCAAAAGCTTTTGCGAAATTTAAACCGCATCTCAAGACAATGTACCAAGAAGAAAAATCACAACCTGTGTCTCCCGAGGTGTGGCAGTTGATGGCGGATCTCGGATGGTTTGGCTGTGTTATTCCAGCAAAATACGACGGCAATGAGCGTGGGTTGTTGGCGATGGCCATGGCTGCCGAGGAAATTGGGCGATCTGGAGTGGCTCCTTTTTCTTCGACGTTGACTGCTCTTGCATCAATCTGCATTAGTCGCTTCGGCTCCGAGGAGCTCAAGCTTAAATATTTGCCGCGAATTTCAAAGGGTGAAATCAAATTCGCTTTCGGCGCAACGGAAGATCGGGCTGGATTTAACATGCTCGAAATAGATACCTTTGCCGAGAAAAATGGTGAGCACTACGTCATTAACGGTTCCAAAATGTATACTTCGGGATTCGACATCTCCGATTATTTTCTCCTAGTCGCTCGCACTCTTAGCCTAGAGGAGTGCAAGCAGAAGAAACTACCAAGGACTGCAGGAATTTCGATCTTCCTTGTCGAAACTGGCTCGGCAGGCATTTCTAAAGAACTACTCAATACTCGTGGCGAAGGTTTTGTTAAGCAATTTTCTCTTACATTTGAAAACTTGAAAGTCCCCACTCAAAATCTTGTCGGAAAAGAAAATGAAGGGGCTGCCGCTCTTTTCACTTCATTCAACCTAGAGAGAATCCTATTTGTGGCCTTTGCACTAGGAGCCAGCCGATATTGTCTCGACGTCGCGTGTGAACATGCACGCAATCGCAAAGTGTTCAACGAGACGCCCATAGGTCGATACCAATCGATTCAGCATCCTCTGGCCGATGCTCAAATTCGCATTGAGGCTGTACGTTCCGTACTTTTCCAAGCGATCAATGCTGTTGAGCAGGGCCGCGATCCTCTTGAGGTGCTCACACTCATCAATAGCGCGAAGTATCTCGCCTCCGAAGCTGGATTGAAAGCCGTAGATGCCGCTATGGATGCGCTTGGTGGAAGGGGTTTCAACGAGGACTACGGTGTAATTCAGATGTTGGATCTCATGCAGCTTTTGCGGCTCTCACCGATTAGTAATGGGCTCGTTCTCAATGATATTGCCGAGAGAGTTCTCGGTCTTCCTAGATCCTACTGATTCAAAATTCCAAAACACTACAATATTCTCGACCGTTGCTCATAATCGCACAACAGAACCGTCCAATAATTCACTTCGTCTTTTATCCCTATCTTTTGAGAGTGTAGGTAATGAACTACTGAACGACTTTTTCGACGTAGCCCGCATCCGCGTTGAAGCGGAAGATATTCAAGCGGCCTACTAAGTCGCTATCAAAGCTTGGCGCTAAGATTTCCATTGATCCATCTTGATCGACGTCAGCTAAAGCCAGATTCGTAGCGCTGCCGTTGAAATTGAAATAACCGTCGCGTGCTTCTGGGATTTCGATCTTTTGGACGAGCGTCGTTTTGCCGTCTTTTTCGTTTTGGTAGATTTCCAAAAACAAGCTAGTTCGAGTTTTGATTTTTGCGATTGTATAATCGCCCGAGCCTTTTCCAGAAAGGTCAGCACGAGCAGATGAAACGAGAACGCGGTAGTCCGTGAGGATTGAATCGCGAATACTAGTTCGTGCTTCCGGGTGGATTGCAGCAACGAGAGTGATCGCGAACAGAAGCATTAAAGCTCCCTGAGCGAAAATTAAGACGTATCGTTTTGAGACAGCTGCTTTCATTGATCCCCCGATGTACTAACTGTACTAAGGGTAGATGCCAAAAGCGTGCTAAACGGCGAGAATTATCAGCTATTTAAGGCGCCAGGAATGATCAGTTGATAGACAGCTGTGCGAAAGGTTATACGAAGAGGAATGAGCCCAAAGAACCTTGAATTCCGAGAGCAATTCTACAATCTCATCGAGAGTCGCAAATCGATTCGCAAATACAAGACGGACAAAGTTCCACGCGAAGCTATCGACCGGATTCTCGCTGCCGGAATGCACGCGCCCTCTGGGAAAAATCGTCAGAACTGGCGTTTTTATGTACTCACTGGAGAAAAAAGAGACGCGTACTTAACGCTCTCGCAAAAATCTTGGCTCGGAATCAAAGATATTCTCGAGAAACGGCTAAAGTCTTCACTCTACGCGTTCACTGAACGATTCTTTTTCACGCTTGGCGAGGCCCCCGTCGTCATTCTTTGTTACTCCATGAATGATGATGAAGAGCGGTACTTAACGAGTATCGGATCTGTGTATATGGCTGTGGAAAACATGAATCTTGCGGCCATCGCTGAGGGACTCGGTAGTTGCACGATGGGTGCGCCTCTAGAAATTAAATCCGAGGTGGATGTATTTTTAGGTGTCGACAAGTTGCCGGAACATAAAGCTGGAAAGCTCGAACTTCTCTGCGCAATTTGTTTGGGTTATCCCGATCACGATCCGCCAAAGGCGCCTCGCCAAACCGAGAGCCGGGTTACTTGGCTTGAGAATTAGTTCGCTGTGCGCTCTCAGCGGCTTGCTCGACAGCGATTTGATGAATCTCTGCGCGGTCTGAAGCTGAAGGCTGGCGTCCCGTTTGTTGAATGTGATCTTCAATCATAAGCTCTTCAAAAAAACCGACTGGATTTGTTTGTAGCTGCGTTTGCTGAGATTGAACCTGTTGCAGCTCAGTCGATGCTTGCTTCAGGTCAAGAGTCTTTTTTTCCTCTCGCTGACGCGCATACTGTTCGGCTTCTTTGGTCATCTTCTCATCGAACTGGACGTAGAAATCAGAAGCGAAGTTGTAGGTAAACGCGAATCCAACACCGAGCAAAATGAAATTCGCTGCAGATCGGACACGTCGGAAATCTTCGATTGTAATTTGCTTATTGGCGAGTGCCTCTTGGGCGGTAGTTAGCGTGTCAGTTAGGCGACCTCGGAGTACAACATCGACTAAATTGTTCGGCAAATTTTGCGATCGAATGTGAGGTATCTGCCAGAGAATTCCCATCATGGCGAGCGGGTGATTTCGTAAATTAGCGAGCATCTGTTTCGTTTTAAAATAGGTTGATGCGTCCTTAGCTTGTCGCGAATTTGCTAATGAAAGAACGTTGGTTCTAATTATTTGGTGGACAGCTGCACGCTTGATCGCGAGGATTTTTGCGTCCGTACGCGGACCATCATAGATTCTTGGTTCAATAAGCTGTAGGAACGACGTTACGAAAGCGTCAACGTTACGCTCGTTAGCAAGCGCTAGTTCAGGATTTGTACGTTTAAGCAGCCATTTAAGGCGGAGTCGCTTTGCAAACGATAGTTCCGTGAGAACGCTGCGAAGTGGCCGCTCAAGTTGAGGAGCGACCACTTGCGAGTTTGATTTCTGCATAAAATCCCAAGTGCGTTGGTGATTCGAAATTTTAAAATGGTCTTGGCAGGTAGCTGCTGATGCGCCTGAACAAACCATTGTAAAAAAACTGACAACCAACGCTATGGACTTCACTTTGCGGTACCCTGCTGAACTTGAAGTTGGGCGAGCTCTTTCTCTGCCACTTCCACAAGTTCACGTGCGAGGTCGACATTCGAGTTTGTAAGCATGGTGACGGCCGAGGCAAGGGAGCTACAGATAGCGCCACCAACCGCGGTAGATAGACCGCCAACTAGAAAGGACTCATCATTTTTAACAGTGCCGACACGAGAAAGTAGAATTAGTCCCGCGGCACCTGTGATTCCACAAACAACAGCGATCTTGTGGAAATACCATTGGGCACCTCGTCCTTTTTCCACGATCAGTTGCTGCTCTAGGCGCGCGACCTCAGCTTGCTTTTCTCTCACTTCAAATTCAATTACCTCACGGCGCTGTTTTGCAAGACGCTCAAGGCGGTCACGGTCGACCTCTCCGAATGCAATTGATTGGACCGCAATAACTGCGGCCACGATTGCTATAAATTGTCTTCTCATTTGCGACTCTGCTCGCGTTCTATTTTTTTAAGTTCAAACTCAGCAACGTCAACAAGCTTGCCTGCCAACTCAACATCGCCGTTAACAAGTTCCATAACTCCGTAGGCAACAGACCCGCAAAGCCCACCGAGAGCTGCCAGAGCCGTTCCGAAGATTGGGCGACCCATGGCCACGTCGGGTGATGTTGTTTTATCTATTGGGAGAGCAGCCATGATTACGCCGGCAGCAGTCGTTACTCCGCAGACGATCGCGATTTTATGGAAGTACCACTGAGCACCGCGGCCCTTTTCTTGTTTCAAATCATTTTTTAATTGTTCGATTTCAGCTTTCTTAGCTTCAATTTCAGCGTTGATAGTAGCTTCGCGTTGCTGGCCTAAACGAGTAAGACGGTCGCGGTCAACTTCACCGAAGGCAACACTTTGAAAACAAAGAGTAAGGGCGAGAGCAAGGGCAGTAAACATTTTCATAAGAAAACTCCTGGGTTAAAAAAACATCCAGAACCTTCTATTGCAGATGCCATGCCGCTCGCCGGTTGATAGAGCAATTAAGCTAAACGAGTCGTTTCACTCAAAAGTTATTGTGACTGTGATTTTGCGGAACTGGGTGAGTGACGGTTCAGTTTTTGACAGTGTGCCCTAGAGTGGCAACTAGCGAAGAACTATGAAGCTGATTTGTCTGCCAGCCGATTCTTTGTTGCGGCGGTATGAAAAGAAATCCTGATCCTTGAGTGTATCCGTGCGGAGAACGGTCACGTTCTTTTCAGGAATTCCGGCTTGAATTAATTGTGCTTGTGCGAGAACCGAAAGATCGACGTAACGCTTGCTTTCATCTGAATGTGGAAAAGCCAGAGGACAAGGGTTGAACGCAAGTTTCCGATAGACGCTGAGAAGGCGTTCGGCAACGTCGCGACCAACTTCGAAACTGTTTTTTGCAATGTGAGGGCCGATGGCAGCTTGCAAAGTATCGGGTTTCGCACCCATTGTTCGCATTTGCTTAACGGTTTTTTCAACGATCGACGATTCAAGTCCGCGCCAACCCGCGTGAATTGCAGCAATCATTGATCCGTTACTAATCAAAACAGGCACACAATCTGCCGTTTGAATTCCTAGAGCAATATCTTTGCTGTTTGCGATCTGTGCGTCAGCTTCGACGATGGTATCTGAAACTTCGTTCACGATAGTGATTCGATCGGAGTGAACTTGTTTCAGAAAATTGAACTCTGCATCGGGAACGAGCGTGCGAAGCGACTCAATGTGCGAGTTTTTATCGCCAAAAAACATCACGGCGGTACCGACGCGAGCCATCCACCCGTTTTGTGTTCTTAAAAACTGTGCTGTTCCGTCAATAGTCACACTCATTAATCAGCCACACTCATTATTCGCGAAACCCCAAATGATCGACCAACGTTCGTAAATCTTCAGGCCAATCAACTTTGAAATTTAACCTCTCGTGCGTAACTGGGTGAGTAAATCCGAGTTCAGTTGCATGAAGCGCAAAACGTTTCATTCCTAAAATCGTTTCTCGAAGAGCAACCGACTTCAAATTTTTCGCACGCTTCATTCCGCCGTACGTTTCATCACCCACGATCGGATGCCCCATCTCGGATAAGTGTACTCGAATTTGGTGGGTTCGTCCCGTCTCCAAACGTAGCTGTAACCAAGCTAGACCAGAGGCATGATTGCTCAGGACTTTATAATGGGTGACCGAGTGTTTGCCTTGTTGTTCCTCTCCCGGTTTTACTTCAGGAACTGAAGCGACGCGTTTGCGATCATCGGGATGACGCTTAAGAAAACTCTTAACAGTTCCTTCACGAGTTTTAGGAACACCAAAAGTAATCGCCCAATAGATTCTGTGCGTCGTCTTGCGCTGAAACTGCATCGCTAAAAATCTTTGCGCGGCATCGTTCTTCGCAATAACAAGAAGCCCACTGGTATCTTTGTCTATTCGATGCACGAGACCGGGACGCTGCTCATCAAAACCCATCGAGAGATCAGTGGTGTAATGCAAAAGTGCATTTACGAGCGTGTCATTGAGATGCCCGTAGGCGGGATGCACAACTAAGCCAGCCGGTTTATTCACAACGAGCAATTGATCGTCTTCAAAGACAATGTCGAGCGGAAAGTCATACGGAGTGAGGTGTGAACCCTGTTGCACAGGAATTTGTAACTCGAAAATTTCTCCCCCTACAACCGGACGAGACGCTTTTACTTTTTCACCGGAAAAGTAGACGTGCCCTAGCGCAATCAATCTTGAAGCTTGCGATCTTGTTTCAACCTCTGGACAAAGCGCTAAAGCTTTGTCGATCCGTTGGCCTTCAGCCTCAGATGGAATCGTGAATTGTACTTGTTTGAACTGAGCTGGTCGGCTCACTTGCCTGATTTAGCCTTTAAATTTTTTAAGTAAGAAGTCGCGACTTTGTTCTCATTTAGGCCAAGGATACGTGCGATTTGAACAACGAAACCGCGAACAAATACGGGAGCAGGAAGGGCTGCGAAATCATCTTTCTCGACAGCGTTCAGATAGGTCTTACTAATGCGAGTCGCTTCACTGACTTGTTCGATCGAAACGCTTTTATACGTTCGAATTTTCTTAAGTAAAGCTCCGTCCCACTCTTCCGCGTGACCGATCTCTTGCTCGATATCGTCTTTGATCGTGTAGGTGCTCATTGCCGTGCGACCTGTGCCTGGAGGCAGAATCGGTTTTGGTGCTTCACGTTTTCTAATAACAAATGCATCACCCGGTGCACTTGCAGCTTCAGTCGCCGAAAAATCCGGGAGTGCAGCTTGTGCAGTTTGCACGATTTGCGGAGCCGGTGTTTGTGCGATTGGTGCCGCAGACTCTGCGCCACTCAGTGACTGATCGTAGTTACGGCGCTCGTTGCCGTTACCGAGAACTGCATAAGCTTCTTCAATCATGCGTACGAGTTCTCTGGCTTCTTCTTTGCTGAACATGCTGTAGAGAGCAGGATTATCGGAAGAATAGGTCGCCTTCGCACGCTGATACGCTTGGTGGATCTCGTTTTGAGGGGCATCTCGATTTACCTCGAGAATCTCGTAATAATTTGTGCCCTGACGATAGTTCGACATATTGAAAAGTTATACCACGGCTCGAACCGGATGTGGATTTAAGAGATTCTTAGTCATTCCCAAAAACTGACCGACGATGCTCGAATATGGATAGTCGATGACCATTGGACGTCTTTGGCGAAGCGCCTGCCATACTGCATTATCATGATCGATATATCCGAGGTAGCCGACATCGACACCGAAATATTTGTGGCAAACGCTCTTCATCGCATGACCGAGATCGATGTCGTTACGACTACGAACTTGGTTCAGGATCAAGTGCAATTGGAAATCAGAAATAAAACTATTTAAGCGAGCACCCGCATGCGGGTCTATTTTGCTCACGTGACGAAGTAAATCAGCAGGTGAACGAATGCCGTGTTGGTTTCTCGCATCCATCGCTTCTTCAATGATCTGGCGAAGCCCGAGTTCAGTTTCGGCTTGCCGCAAGCGCCGGTAGTAACTTGATTTCACGAAGCGGTAGCAGTTCTCAATGCTCGTCGGCTCGGGAACTGCAGCGATAATCTTTTGATCAGCGGCTAAGAAAAAATCGAGAGTGTTCTCGGAAGTTCCTGCGCCTAGATCCAAAATGACATACGGAGTGGTGATCGTGCGAAGGGCACTAATCAAGTAATCACGGCGTTCAGCGTTCATGTCTGCGATGTTGAGCGCATCGTTAAACCCGCTGATGAATTTCAAGTTCGCAAGTTCGGTGTTGACGGCAACATCCGCAAGACGAGGTTTGCGACCGCTTACAAAATCCGAGATACTTAGCTCTGGAGTTTTAAGGCCAAGGCACGTGTGCAAGTTCGCACTGCCAAGATCGAGATCGACGAGAGTCACTTCCTTGCCCATTTTTGCGAGGCAAATCGCAAGACTTGTACTGATGAAGCTCTTTCCGACGCCACCTTTACCGCCACCAATTGCCCACATCCGAGTTGTCGAAGACGGAATGACCGTTTTCGGTTTCGTGTAGAAGTTTCGGCCGGTCATGTTGGACATGCAAAGCTATCCGTTTTTGAGGTCAATAAGTTTAGTCGATAAGTCTATCGGTCTCGCAGTTTCTCTTCGGCTTCAGATGCTCGAATATAAAGAGGTTGTAGCTCTTTCCAGACCAAAGGCCGTGCTGATTTTCCTAGGGAAAGTCGCGCGAGAGCTTCTGCAGACGGGTAATCTAGAATTGTTTTGTCGCGTAAGAGGTTCGACTTAAGTCCAGGTGGGAATAGATTTTCAAACTCGATGTAACCATCACCGACGCAAAGATGCGGCACCTGAATTTGTTTTTCAATTTCCTCGATGGTCCAAGCTGCCGGGCCATCTCGCTTTACCCACGCACCGTCTTCGAACGTGTGGAGTGCAGAATAAAGTAAGTTCTTGTGCGCATTTACGACGGTTAAAAGCGGAGTTTGTTTTGCCGTAGGTGTTACTGAAGGGACTGCTGCCGCAAGAATTTCGTTTGTATCAAAAGCAAACAATGGGACGTCCAGGCTGTAAGCAAGAGCACGAGCTGCATTGATCGCAATTCTGATTCCGGTAAAACTTCCGGGGCCGCGCCCGACCGCAATTCGTTCGACGTTTTCGATTTTTAATTTTGCTTCTAAAAGACAGTCAAGAATGGTCGAGGTAACAAGTTCGCTATGTGATTTTTCACGGAGCCACGATCGGTTTGCCAGCAACGCCGTTCCACCATCAGGCAGCACCCGGAGAAGGGCGATGCCACCTTGATTGGTGCTGGTGTCCAGGGCGAGCGTGATCAATTGAAGAGGCGGCTGACGTCGTTAAACAGGGCAAACGCCATGAGCCCAAGAAGCAAGATCAAGCCCACTTGTTGTGCGAGTTCAAGTTTGCGCATGCTAAGCGGTGCACCACGAATCGCTTCCACCGCGAAAAATACCAAGTGACCGCCATCGAGTACTGGAACTGGCAACAAATTCAAAACAAAAAGGTTGATGGAAATAATCGCCATGATGTTCAAGAACTGTGAGAGTCCAACTTGCCATGAGCGCTTAGCCATTTGGCCGATAGAGATGAAGCCGCCGATATTCTTTGGAGAAACTTCCGCTTGGAACAAGCGAACAAAACTCAAAACCGTTAAGCTTGTCCATTTTGCGGTTTGATCCCAACCACGCGCCAGCGCGGTAACAGGATTGCTCGTGCCCATTTCAAATGTTGCTGGAGCCGAGTCGAAAATCATCGGCTTGATGCCGATTTCATAACGAGCTTCTTCGCGACCTTGATTGTTCATGCGCTCTTTGAAGTGCGGCTGAACCG